>CAZBFA010000019.1:0-10319 GCA_964491045.1 Candidatus Woesearchaeota archaeon | reverse complement strand
CCTTTGGATCTGCATAGCCTCCCTGCATTCCAATAAAAAGCAGCGCGTCTTTCCCGGTTTCTTCCATGCAGTCACTTACAAAATCCATGACAGCGCTTTTATCATTAACAAGCCCAAATGTCTTCGCAAGATTCTTTGTCCTTTCAGTATACCCAGATTCAAGCAGATAAACAAACAAGAAAACAACAGATATGACAATTCCAAGCACTATAAACAGCGTAACCTGCCCCCCTTTATTCATGAAATTTCTAAGGCAGTTCAGCTTTAAAACACTTATGGCAGCCTTTTCTTGCTGGCAGGAACAGATTCCATATTCTTTTCAACAGTTGCTTCTTCCTGCGCAGGTTCTTTGGCAGGCTCTTTTTTTAGAATCTTGCCTTTGATGTTTTTTGCTATCTCTTTCATTTCATTTTCATTTACCTTTTCGCCTTGCCAGGAAAATGCAACCTTGTCCTTCTCAAACCTTGGTATTATATGGATCAAGAAATGGTCAACAAACTGCCCTGCTGCCTTGCCATTTGCCATGTAAATATTTGTCCCATTTGCTTTTACCGCTTCGAAAACAGCCTTGCCCAGAATGTTTGCAATATTAAAGATATGGCTTATTAGCTTTTCATTCATCATGCCCATCAATGGAACATGCTCCTTTGGGAACAAGATAACATGGCCTTTGTTTGCTGGCTTGATGTCAAGAACTGCCTTTACCAAAGAATCTTCATAAACAACAAAGGTTTCAATCTTCCCTTCAGCAATTGCGCAGAAAACACACTGCTCTTTCTTTAGCTCATTTAATTCTTCTTCAGACAGCGTGCCTAGAAAGTCATGCATTCTCTGCTGTTTTTCTTCATCGCTCAATCCTTCAAGATTCCTGCTGGCTTCATTTAATTTTTCAACCAAGTCATCCTTAGCCATCTTATCCAATCGCTCTTCTCACATCAATAATTTCAACAGAACTAACGCCTTCTAGGCCTTTTATCTTTTCCTCTAATGCATCTGTGCTTCCCTTCTCTTCATCAACTATGAACATCACTCTTACAGCTTTTATGCCGTATGCAACCTCTTCTATCTCAGTCCTTCCAATATCAGCACCATATTCCTCAATCGCATTTACAATCTTTTCTTTGGCGCTTTCAGCATCAACTTCGGGTGCTTCAAGGACTGCCTTTAATGTTATGATTATGCTTGCCATTTAGTTCGGTCCCTCAAAGTTGCATTCACTGCACTTGTATTTTGCAGCAATCTCCCTGCAATGGTGGCATCTTACAACCTCAAACTTGCCGCAATTAGGGCACTTGAACTTGCTTCCGCTGGTTTGGTTTGCCAGCTCCACATAGCATGAATTGCATAATAGCTTAGCCATGGATTTAAACTTTAAAACAGGCTTTATAAATATGCTGGTTTATTTTGGCCAATGTGCTATCCTTGATTATTTAGACTTAATAATCTTATGACTAGCTCTCATTGAAACGGACGATGGCAAAATGGAAAAAGGTGCGGTGAGAATGGGGCAATTCGCCTTGAGAAAATGCACAGAAAGTGTTTTAAATTTGGGTGTTTTAGCTTTTTGTTGGCAAATTTGCTGTTTTTTTCAAAGCAGAAATAAAATATGGCATACAACAAGGGATTGATTGGCTCGATAAACCCGGAAGGGCTTGATGATATAGCTGAAGCGCTGATGAAGGAAAAAGAAAAGAAGCCCGAAAAAAAGGAAGAAAAAAATTCATCGCCAGCTATAGATGCGCCAATACATGCCCAGCAAAATTTAGACAGGTATATTATTTTGGAAGGCAGAGACTATGGCAATTATGCTTATCCTGATTTATTGGTGAGCATGGATAAAAATTACACCAACATAACCTGGTATGAAATTCCTCATGCGCTTGCGCGTGACAATTCCCATATGCTTACAATAAGGCAGTTTGTTGACTTTCTTGCCCTGCTTAAATCCGAAAAGGCATTTGATGGAAATGGGCATTTGCTGAACAAGGCAACATTGGAGTCACTCTATGACAGCATAGCAGTGAGGGGCAACACTAATAGATTGGAGTGGCTTGATGCAAAATTCAGCAGGCAGGGGCTCATGAAAAGATTGTACATGACCTATCATAATGTTCGCTCATCTGGAAAATCAGATGAAGTTACAGAGCCTGTAGAAAGCTGCCTGTTTTGGAGCAGGAACCCCGGCATGTCAATTGACTTTTGGCTGAATTCCTCTACTTTGCAAGGCATGCCTACGAACAAAGTGCCTGACGGAGACCTATGCTATTTGCGCCCGAAAAGCGGAAAGGTTGCAAGCTTTTCTGCCTGGCATAATAAGGTTATTTTTAATTGCGGAACAGACCCCCACATAGCAGAGTACCATACTGCTGTTCGCGCTGTCAAGCTAAAGTGATGTTCTGGCATAGCGCATAAAGCAAAATAGAAAGATTTTTTAATGATGTTTCAGCCTTATTTTTCCTACGGGCCCATGGTCTAGAGTTCTTGGGTGCAAGAACGGGCAAAGGCATGACATCTCGTTTACACCGAGAAGGTCGAGTGTTCGAATCACTCTGGGCCCATTTTTTCAATATGACAAATTTGCCAATAACAAGAGAAGAAGCATTAGGCTTATTGAAGGATATGCCGCAACAAGAATCTGACATAAATCATTATTTAGAAACCGAGGCCATCATGAAAGCCCTGGCAGAAAAGTTCGATGAAAATGCGGGATATTGGGGAATGATAGGATTATTGCATGATGTTGACTGGGCCTTGACAAGAAATAACCGAGAGGAGCATTGCATAAAGGCTGCAGAAATCTTAAAAGAAAAAGGCTTTGATGATAAATTCATCAAAATTGTTCAATCTCATGGCTATGGCTACAATGAGATACCTGCCTTAAAAGACAAGCAAAGAACAGAAAAGATAGAATATTCTTTGATTGCTGCAGAAACATTAACAGGGATAATTTATGCTTATGCCCTGCTTAAAGGACGAAATATCTCTGATATGGATGTTAGCGGCCTAAAGAAGAAGTTCAAGGACAAAAAATTTGCGGCAAACTGCAATAGGGAGCTTGTTAAAAAGATTGAAAAGACAGGATTAAGCTTAGATGATTTTTTTGACATTTCAATCAAGGCCATAAAATCAATAAAAGAAGAAATTGGCTTGAACTAAAAAGAATAAACTTTGCTGTTTCAGCCTAACCATGGGTATGGAGGACGAATTTTTTCATATTCCTTTCTAACCATTTCATGGTGATTTTTTGGAATATAAAGTGAATGTAACAATGAAGAAGAAGTGTTTCGTAATTCATATGGAATCCCCCTTTCCCTCAAGAAAGGTATGATCATTCTTTCTCCCCACAGATCTGTGCCTATCTCTCCACCAACAGGGATATAGCCATAAAGCTCAAACTTATCTTCTGCTTTATTTTCTAAACTTTCTTTTGTTGCCATGTTATCTTCTTATCTGGATGATTCGGCCTGCCTTTCGAGCTCAAGCCTTTTGGCAACTGCATTGCTTTTGTTGTCCCCGTTTGAAGCAAGCATGATTTCATTTGCAAGCGCCTCTTCAATTTTTGCTTTCTTCTTGAAAGAAGCTGCATAAGCGCCTTGGGCCATATGCCTTAATGCGAGGTCGACCCTTCTTTGCGGGGCGCACTCAACAGCCTGTGGATATCTTGCGCCGCCATACTCAATTGTTGTTATGACTTCCCTCGGCGCTGAATTTTCAATAGCTCTTACAAAGACTTCAACAGGATTCTTTTTTGTCTTTTGCTCTATAATAATGAATGCATCTTTTACAACATTGGAAACATGAGCGCTTTTTCCAGTGCAATGGCCAGAGGTGACTTTGTGCGTCTTTCCCTTATGCCCCGGCACCATGAGCTTGTTCATCAGCCTTTCAACAATAGGGGTTTTGTTCTTGTGGAATCTTATGTCAGTATGCCTGCCACAGCTTTTCAAAACAAAAACAGGCTTTAAATTTATATAATCCTTTATCCCGGGATCTAGCACAGAGATATTTGAAACATCCCACCTGTTGAATAGCTTTATGTCCATTTTTACCTTCTACCTTTTTCAATCCTTCCCTTCAACAATGCATCCAGGCTCTGGTCATTCACTTTTATGACTTGGAATCTTGTTCCTGGAATATCGCCCTTTGCACGGCCTTTTGTGCCGCCAATTGATTCAATAATAACTTCATCGTGCTCATTTATGAATTTGATTGCATTATATCCAGGAACAAATGCTGTTATCTGCTTGCCATTTTTTATCACCTGGCATTTTATGCACTTTCTCATTGCTGAGTTTGGCTGCTTTGCCTCTTTTTGCACTTTTTCCAGAACAATCGCCCTTGCCTGGCTGGATCCGCCCAATGGGTCAGATTTCTGCTTGAGCTTGAGCATTCTTCTCTTGTACCATGAGTATTTCCATTTGTTGCTTTTTCTTTTTTCCCTGAGCTTTTTTCCAGTGAACAATCCCCTTGATTTTTTCCCCATGTTACATTACCTTTACTGACGCATTAAAATAATTTGAAACGATTTTTTGCATATTTCCTATGTTTTTTTTGTCTCTTCCTATGACCATTCTCTTGTCTTTGTCGCTGCTAAGATGTATTGCAATTACGCTTTCTGACTCTTTATAAACCTTGCCTTCTATTGGGCTTATAAAGTTTGCAACAAACTTTGACGGGTCATTGCTGTATTCAACAATCTTTATGCTTTTTCTTAATAGCTTGGCAAGCAATTTTGCCTTGCTGCCTCCCTTGCCAATTGCCTTTGGCATGTTGATTGACTCCACAATGAATATCAGGTCATTTCCTGCATCATAGCAGTCTTTTGCCTTGACTTTTGTGATGCTTTCAAAAACATTCATGCAGCCGATTAAATCCTTGTTGTAAATAAAACCCATGTTAACAGCTCAATACGCTTATAGAAAAAGGCTTCTTGCACACAACCCCTATTTCTTCATTAGTCATGCCAAGTTCTACAATATCAATCTTGCTTAGCCTGGCATAGTGCTTAATGTCTTCTTTAGTCTTAAGAGGGCAGTTTTTAGCTAGAAAAACCTTTTTTAATTTGCCCGCCTTAAGGCTTTTCATGGTCTTGTCTGTGCCAATTGCTAGGTTCTTGTCTTCCAATGCTTCCTTAAGTTCTTCTTTCATGGTGTTAAAATTGGAAAAATTCCTTTAAAAATATTTCTATTTGCTTTCTGATGCATATGCGCTGAGCTTTTTTAATGCCTTGTTTTGTATCTGCCTTATCCTTTCCCGCGTTAAATGAAATTCATTGGCAAGCTTTTGCAATGTTTCTTTGTCAATCAAGCCAAACCTTGCCCTTACAATCCGCTCTTCCTTTGGCGTCAATTTTTTCAAAAGCTTTTCCAGGTCATAATTCTGTATTGCCCTTGGGTATGTATGTTCTGAATATTCATGGGCGCAATGGTCTCTTGAATGAATGTCTGTTGCATGATACATTGATTCATCATTCACCTCTGTTATTGGCCAGGTCAATGCCGAATCTTCAAAGAATTCAGACAGCTTGAAGATGGTTTCAAATTCTCTGTCCGGCAATTTCCTGCAATATGCTTTATTCAATTGTGCTTTGAGCCATTTCTTTGCCGGCATTTCATTATGCTCGCTAAAATATTGCTGTTTTAGCTTTACTGCCTTTCTTGTTTTGTGTTCAAGGTTATATGGCAATGGAACCAGTGTTTTGTTTTCATTAAATTCCTTATAGGCCGCCTGGCTTATCCATTGAGCAGCATATGTAGTAAACCTTCCCTTTTCAGGATCGTATCGTGTTTTGCCCTTGAGTTTTTTCTTGCCCTCTGCCATGGTTTCACACAAGCCAAGGTTTCCACTCTGAATAAGGTCCATGAAATCAGGATCTTGCCTTGATTTGCGGTATTTGCTGATGCAAGAGATAACGAATCGCAAGTTCGCCTCTATCATGGCATTTCTTGCAGTGATATCTGTTTTTGCCCTTGCCGCAAGGTCTCTTTCCTCTTTTTCTGTCAAGCCGTTTCTGTATTTATGCAATTCTGAGAAATATTTTTCAGACAATATGGTTTTGTTTTTGTCATACATTTTTTAGCTTTAATCTTGCAAATTGGCTGGTTTATAACACTATCTTTGGGTCTTTATTGTTACATCTCGCAAGTGGTTACAAATAGAAAGGTTTATATAGTAGAATTTGCCTGCTTATTGTATGAAAATGCGATTGTTATTGGCATTTGTACCATTTTTGTTAGGCCTAATCATGAGCCAGGCAATAAATGGCAATGTGAATCTGGAAATGCCTTTTAGCGACGGCCTTGAGGTAATGTCTCCAAGCGACTGGGTAAAGGAAAGCCAGATATTTGTTTATGATGACAGGGTTGTTTTGAATGTTGAAAATGCATACCTCGCAGGATATGCAAATACAAACTCAATGGACCCTTTGCTGGATGAAAGAAGCAACGGCATTGAGATGATACCCAAAAGCGAGGATGACCTGAATGTCGGGGATGTTATTGTCTATGAAACTGACATTGGATTGATTGTTCATCGGATTGTTGAAATTAGCGCTGATGAAAATGGAAAGTACTTCATATTAAAAGGTGATAACAATTCAACCGAAGACCCTTACAGGGTTAGATTTAATCAGATACGGTATGTCTTGGTTGGAGTCATATACTAAAAAACACAAGGAGAAAAACAAAAATGAAAAGAAAAAATGAAATTACCTGTGAAAAATGCGGCGCTGTCTACTTGTCAGACGGCTGCCCTGCTGGATTGAAATGTGTTTGCCTGTGTGAAGACTTTAAGGTTGCTGAAGCAGAGGCATAAGAACAATAAAAAACAAAAATGAACCAACCATTTGTTAAAATTCGCGGATTAAAGGATTTTGAAGCTGTCAAGAACGCTTTTGACAGAATGCAAGAGCTTCTTGGTGATTTTCCAGAAGGAAGCACGCCAATAAGCGAAGAGAAGAAGAAAATTCTTGAAGATATTGCAAGGCAGAAAAGAATACTGGACAAGCATGAAGACGGAACATGGCTGCTTACGGTTGAGCAAGGCGACAACTTTTCTGATGTTTATGGCAAGGCAAAGTCTTTACTGCAATCATGCACAGACATACCAGATTACATTCATGTTCCTTCCATAAACCTGTACATTGCAAAGCAAAGAACTCTTCAAGGACTTACATGGTCGGATGCTCATAAGGAGCTCCAAGCTCAAGGAGCAAGAATGCCAACAATCCCTGAATTCATCGCATTTGTGAAATACCTTAAGCATGATTATCAAAATAGGGCAGAGGCAGAGTCAATTCTTGATGATATCCTGGCAGTCCGAAGCCCGTATAGGGCTGAATGGCTTGATGCAGATTTCAAAGTTGTAAATAAAAGCTTGCGCATAAACTACAACCATAAAATTGTTAATGGCCTCTTGCAGCCGCAAAATTCAGAGCCATTGGAATCTTGCCTGATGAAAAACTGCAAAGTTGACTTGGCGAGCTTTAACAAGCAAGGCCTGCCAACAAAAGAAGGAAATGATCTCAGTTATTGGTTCCCTTGGTCAGATAATAATTCTGTCGCGTGGTTCGATGCCGGTTCCGATAGGGCTGGCCTTGTCTGCTTCGGGAGTCCGCGGGGCTCGTATTCCGGGCTTGGGGTACGTCGTGCAAAAAATTTTCCATAGGAAACAAAAATGAAAACAAAATTAAGAAAAATCGGCAATTTACTAGAAAGAGTCAGGCATGCCAATGTTGAAGACTTGATTATTGAGATGAATGGAGATGCAAGCTTAAGAGGCCAGGACAAAGTAAGAATCAAGGCTCTTGCAGATGATTTTATGGAAGATCGCGGCAGGTTCAAGCAGTTAGGATTGGGTTATGCATGTCCTGAAGAAGCAAGGATAAAGTATTTTGCTTATCTTGTTGTTACAAATCAATTTGACATCATGGACTTATACAACAAACCGCAATTTATTAGAGTAATCTGAGTATCAAGTAACCAAGCAAGCAGCCAACAGTTATGAAGGGCATTGCCGGGTAGAATTTCTTTTTTTCCGCCTTGAAAAGCAAAAAAAACAGTGCAATTGATGCAGTTATGCTTACTATTATTGCTTTAAATCCATAATCAGGAAGCAGAACGCCTGCAAAAAGCAATGGAAAGCCAACATCACCTCCGCCAAGAATTGCAACATTGTTTTTGTAAGGTATCAAAAGCCCAGCAAACAATCTCAGCTTTGTCTGGAACTTTGCCATCTTCACCATATGCTTAGTTATCCATACTGCAACAATGTCATATGCAGATATAACAAGCAATAATCCAAGAACTATTGCAAAATTTAAGATTGGAACGAACACTGCTGCAAGCGCGCCATAAATAAAAAGCTCTGTAAAGTTGTGCACTATGATATTTCTTTTCACAATTTTCAAGAAAGCAAGAACTATCGCAGCAATGAATGCAATTGTCTGGTTAAGTACTGTGCTGAATGATATTGACAATGTAAAAACAACTGCAAGAAAAAACCATATTTTCCAGAGAAGTATAATGTTCAACCTTGCAAAAAACAGTATTAACAATGAAGAAACAAGTATTATGGCAAATATCATTGATGTTGCCTGGATAGGCTTTTCCTTGTTTATGGCCGGCCTTTCAATGCCATATGGAAGGTCTTTTTCAAGGTAAAAGCTTGTTATGAGCAAACCAATAATCTGGGCCAAAAAGAACAAAACAACTAACAAGCCGGTTATTGATAAGCTGTGTTTCATTAAGTATGCAAATGCTGCCTTTGTTTAAATTGTTATTGGTTTTTTTCGTGTATGGCTCTTGCAAGATGCACTAAATAGGTTTCCATGCCCTTGAACTTTTCAATCAGGCCGCTGACCATTGCTGTCTTTGAATTTTCTGCAAACTTGTTGCAAATTTCAATAATCATGTCTTTTTTTGCAGAGATGTTCAATGCAAGCAGCCTGTTTTTATTATAGTATGCTTTCATAGTGCTAAGGTATTCTTGTTCAATCAAGGAATAAATTTCCATAAGCTTTTCAAATTCCTCATGATTCAAACTGGCAATCTTCAGGAATCTTGAAACTCTTTTTACTTCATCGCCTATTTTTTCAAGGTTTGATGCCATCTGCCATAAGCCTAATAAGTCATCTGGTGTCAGTCCGAATGTATTTGCCAGGTTGCCATCATTAAGGGCTTTTTTGATAAACCTGAAAAGCATAAATGTAATCCTGTTGAGCTCAGTGTCCATTGCATACACTTTATTCAGTTTTATCTTATTATTGTGGAATTTGTTGTCTTCAATCATGGATCTTATGATTAAGTCCATTCTTCTTATCAGCTCTTCAAGAGAAATTTTCTCGAGATTAAGAAAATCCTTTGCAACAATACTGTTCTTTGTCTGTTCAATTATATCAAGAGTAGTAAGGTCTCTTATGATGTCGCGAAGCTCATTTGAAAATTTTATTTCATTCTTGCCCTGAAGCTTTATAACATCGAATCCTGCAATATAGCCAGAAAGCAGCTCCCTTTTTAGATCTTTGATGCCTTTCTTGTCTATGCTTATCGCTATTATTTTTGGCTCTTTTTTTGTTTCTTTCTGCTGGTGCGTTATCAAGAATTCATTGTTGCTTGTTTTTGTGAAGTAAATCAAATCACCTTTGGACAAGCCATTTTCATCAACCCATGATCTTGGCAAAGAAACAACATATGACGCAGGGCCAAACTTGATCAACCTTCTTGGCTCACTCTTTCCTTGCAGCATTTTTATTCCTCTTTCAATATATAGTATATATAATATATAGATTAAATATATATAATCTTCTATATAGTCCAGTATATAATTTACTGCGGGAAAGGGGGTGTTGGTTTTGGGAGATTCAGGGCCAAGGCAAAGAAAAAACAGCGGTGACATATATTCTTCTGATTACCTGGATGAAATCTCCATGGAGGAGCTTGGTTTCATGGAGGGTTATCTGGAGGATTAAAATGGTGATATGCAACATCTGCAAAGAGGTTGTAACAAACCCTATATGCCCAGGATGCATAGCAAAGTCAATAAAAGCCTGGCTTATCCAGAATAATCCAGAACTGGCAGAATCAATAAACTCGAGGCTGGATATTTTTGAGCTGTGCGACGATGAAGAGGCGGTAAACTGCATAAAGTGCGGAAATCAGGTAAACATCTGCATGTACTGCTCAACACAGGAAATCTATGACTGGATAAAGGAAAACGGAGATGAAATCACAATAAGGAATTTTCCATTCAAGTTCTAGTTTATTTGTTCAGTATATATTCCATTATTGAAGAGAATGCCGGCCTTGTTATGAAAACGCCTG
>CAZBFA010000018.1:0-10388 GCA_964491045.1 Candidatus Woesearchaeota archaeon | reverse complement strand
TATGTAGTCAAATACCTTGTTGTCGTACAAATAAAGGCCGGTGACAGCAAGATTAGACATTGGATTCTTTGGCTTTTCTTCTATTTTCCTGATTTTTTTTCCATCAATCTCTGCAACACCAAACCTTTCTGGATCATTCACTTTTTTTAGGAATATTTTTGAGCCGGACTCAAATGTTTCAATGTCTTCCTGTATATTGTCTTCAAAATAATTGTCCCCAAGAATGACTGCAATTGAATCATTGCCGGCAAATGGCTTTGCAATGTTTAACGCGTGAGCTATGCCGCTTGCTTCATCCTGGACAGCGTATATAAATTGCACGCTGTATTTTTTGCCAGAGCCAAGAAGATTCATGAAGCTGCCGCAATGCTCGCTGCCCGTGACAATCAAAATCTCTTCAAGGCCGGCGGTCAACAATGTTTGCAATGGGTAACATATCATTGGCCTGTTGTAAACAGCCAGCAAATGCTTGTTTGTCACTTTAGTGCAATCGCCCAGTCTTGTTCCATGCCCGCCTGCTAGAATAATTCCTTTCATTTTTTTGTTAAGATTTCAAACAAGCCTTCCTTGAAATCCATCATCTTTATGCCTTCGCACTCAATTTTCTTTATGCATAGCGATGTGTTCATTGGCCTTGCCGCTTTTTCCATGAGCAGTTTTGCATCAATAGCCATTATGAGCTTTTCATCAAGGCCAAAAATTTCTGCAATTTCAAAAGCCATCATGTATTTTGACATGGCCCGTGAACCAGCAACATGATAAATTCCGGATAGGCCATCATTTATTAAGGTATCTATGGCTTTTGGAATGTCCCCGACAAAAGTCGGTGATCTAACATGATTATAGGCAGCCCTTATGTGTTTTCCCTGCAGCAGCTCGCTAATCGCCCAATTGACAAAATCCATACTGTTAACTGAGTAAAGTGTTGATGTTCTTATTATTAAATGCTCCAAATATGCGCTTTGTATAAGCTCTTCTGAATGAAGCTTTGTTTGGGCATAGTAATTCAGGGGTTTTTTTGCCGGCATGTCGATTTCCTTATAACCCCCATTTCCAGAGCCATCAAAAACAAAGTCTGTTGACATGTAAATCAGCTTTGAATCAGATTTCCTGCAGGATTCGATGACATTTATTGTTCCAAGCACGTTTACGCTGTTTGCTTTTTCTGCATTCAACTCGCAATAGTCCACGTTTGTAAGGCCTGCTGAATGTATCACTATATCAGGATGCGTTTCATCAAAGATTTCCTGCATGCCTGCCCTGTCCCTGATGTCCAGTTTTAAAAGGTCATTTGCATTATTTTTAAGGCACGTGCCTACTGTTTTATACAAGTCTTTCTTTAAGAAATATTTATATAACCTTCTTCCGAGCAGGCCGGATGCTCCAATGATGAGCAATTTTCTTTTCCCAGCCTTATTTTTTGTATGCGCCATTTTTTATGGGCTTCCACCAATCTGGATTTAATATGTACCACTCAATTGTTTTTACAAGCTGCTCATCAAATGCTGTTTCTGGCTGCCAACCTAGCTGTTTTATATTGGAAGAGTCGAGTGAATACCTGAAATCATGGCCCATTCGATGAGGTATTGTTTCGATCCAGCTTTCATCCTTGCCGAGATAATTTAGTATTTTATTTGTTATTTCCTTGTTTGTTCTTTCATTGCCGCCGCCAATATTATAGACTTCTCCAATCTTGCCATTATGCATGACTGTGTCTATGCCATTGCAATTATCCTCTACATATATCCAGTCCCTTATATTGGAGCCATCTCCCATCAATGGAACTTTTTTTCCTTCCAGAAGATTTGTTATAAACAAAGGGATTAATTTTTCCGGGAATTGCCTTGGCCCGAAATTATTAGAGCTTCTTGTGATTATAACTGGCAGATTGTATGTTTCAAAATAAGCCCTGCATAGCATGTCTGCTGCTGCCTTGCTTGCCGAATAAGGGCTGTTTGGCTTTATCATGTCATTTTCTGTCGAGCTTTTGTCAGTTGGCTTTAAACTGCCGTATACTTCATCAGTTCCTATTTGAACAAATCTTTCAATGCCGCATTTTCTTGCATTCTCCAATAGCTTATGTGTTCCTTCAATGTTTGTTTTTGTAAACACCAAAGAGCTGTCAATTGAACGGTCAACATGGCTTTCTGCTGCAAAGTTCACTATTATATCTGATCCCTTTGCTAATTTTTCAACAAGAATTTCATCGCAGATGCTGCCTTTCACAAATTTATAATTCGGATTGCTTTCAAAATCCTTTAAGTTTAATGGATTTGCAGCATAGGTCATTGCATCAAGGTTTGTTATCTTATAATCATGTTTGCTTAGCAGGTGGATTATGAAATTGCTCCCTATAAAACCAAGGCCTCCAGTAACTAGAATGCTCTTTTTCATGCTTTTTTTAAAGGCATTGAACTTTATAATGTTTTATGCAATATTTTTTGGGAGCCTATTGCCGCGCAAAAATTTGAATAAGTCACTTTCTGGAATCATGGCCTTCATAAAAGACCCTATAGATGTCAGTTATTCTTTTTGTTTCCTTGAATTTTGACAGCGCCTCTTTTAATATGCCAGGCCTCTGCAAAATCAATGCCAATGTATCCAACACCAATAATGGCGATATCATCTTCATGCCGGCTTTCCTTAGAAATTCTTCATTAAGCTTTTTTTGCAGCTCTATCAGCTCATTTATCGGCACTTTTGAATCCACATAAGATGTCAGCTCCTCCCCGCCATGATGCAGATTGTCAAAGCTCATTGACTCATTTGTTTTTACAATGTCTTCATATAATTTTGTTCCTGGGTATGGGGTTGTTATAAAGAACTGCGCGTAATCTGCTTTTATTTCCTCTGCCAGGTTTCTTGTCATTTCTATGTCTTCTATTGTTTCAGTTGGGTTGCCTATCATGAAGGTGGCACAGGTATAAAGGCCGTATTTTTTGAACAGTTTGAATGCAGACCTGACCTGCTCGACAGTTATGTTCTTGTTTAATATATTCAGAATCCTTTGCGAGCCAGACTCAACTCCTATATCTACCTGAATGCAGCCGGCTTCTTTCAGGCTTTTCAGCAGATCATCAGAAACTGTGTTGGCTCTTAATTGAACCCTGAATTTTATTGCCTTTAATTTTCTTCTTTTGAGTTCCTTGCATATTTCTATGGCTCTTTTTTCGTCTATTGAGAATGTGTCATCTGAGAATGTTATTGCGTCAATGCCATAATGCCTTATTAAATGCTCTATTTCATCAATAACCCTGCTGGGTGAAATAAAGCGAAGCCTCCTGCCAAACATGACTTTGCTTGCACAGTATGAGCAGTTATAGACACATCCCCTTGCAGACATCATGTTGGTTCCTTTAAGCCAGTGGCCTCGCATGACCATCCATCTTGAAAAGTACCACTTTGGCAGCAAATGCCTGGCTGGCAAAGGCAATGCATCAAGGTCTTCAATCAATGGGCGGGGCTCATTCATTGATATTTTGTTATGGTTTTTATAGCCCAGGCCTTTTACTTCAGCAAGATTACTCTTGTTTTTTATGGCCTTAGCCAATTCTGCAAAGGTATATTCTCCTTCTCCGATAATAACATAGTCTATTTCATTGTGTGAAAGAACCTCTCTTGGCATGGCTGTTGCGTGGATGCCGCCAAAAACAACGGGGATATCTTTCAATGACTTTATTTCCTTTGCTATGTTGAGCGCCTTGGTAAATGTTGTTGTCATGCAAGATATGCCAATTATATCGGGTTCAAACTCTTTTATGGCTTTTTGAATGCTGAATTCTTCATAAGGCGGCGGGTCGTAAATAGAGACTTTGTGCCCTTCTTTTTCAAGCACTGCTGCAATATAAGCAATGCCCAATGGCACGCATCTTTTATGGGTGTAATGCACCTGCAGCAATAATATCTTTGAAGTCATGAACGCAGTTCTCCTGTTTTTATAAATTTGTAGCCGTATTTTGAGCCATAGTAAATAAAAACCATCGTGCCTATGACTATATAAGGCAGTAGTGTAAACAGCCTGTACATCCCCACAATCTTTACTGCAGTGACACTGTCAAGGCCATAAGAGATGAGAAAATATGAAATCGTTGCATCTTTTACTCCAATACCCATTGGCAGGAAAGAAAGTCTCCCAAGTATGTATGAAATCCAATAAACTTCAAAATATTGCATATAACTGAGGCTTATATCAAAATAATTTGATGCCAGCTTGACCCATAACGGGAGCAGCAGCAACTGCAAAAATACAACTGGTATTAACCATAATAATTTTTTGGATTTGAAGTTAATTTCGTTTATATGACTTATATATTTCTGCATCTTTTCTGGCATCTTTGACATAATATAATGCCTATGCCTTGTTAGAAAAATTGCCATAACTAGCAATAAAAGCATTGCAATAATGCCTTTTGCAGGGCTGAAACTCACTATCTTTAATCCTGAAACCAACAGCAATATGAACAAAAACAGTGTTTGCCATCCAAAACTGAAAATGCCTTCAAAAGCCATGACTGAGATGGCTTTCACAGCAGGAACATTCAGCAAGGTCTTGAATATCAACGGCTTGCCTATAATAGTGCCTGTTTTGAATGGGGCAATGTAGCTTACAAGCTGGGCCAGATAGAGCGTAAAAAATAGGCTTGATATGCTTGTTTTCTCGTCATGCACTGAGAACAATACCATGTAAAGGATTGACAATACAAATATCGCAGCACTGCTTAAGACAAATGCGAGCAATAGGTATTTTAACATTGTTTTTATCCCTTTTTTTATTTGCTGTCATGGCCTAATCAAGTATATGTTTAGGTGTTATGGAGCATAACATGCCTGTAAATGTCTTATAAAACTTTCTGTAGGTCTGCGCGGCGATACAAAGAAAAACCGCCCGGAGCAGGACAGGTAACCAGATTAGCAAGTAGCGTTTAATCATATATATTGTTATGATGATCATAATCTTCGAATGAAATTATTTTTTTTATGTTATCTATTTTAAATACCAATACAAAATGCCCAATATGAACCCTGCTAATTCCTCTCATATCATAATGAAGATCTTTATATCTGTGTTCTGGGTTAAATAATATCTGATTCATCTTTTTATGAACGATCCCATATTGTTTTGGATCTTTCTTTTTGAGTTTGGCTAGTTTTCTAACTATCTCTTCGCTGTATACATCAGTATAATCCATTATCTTACCTCTTTCTCGAATTCTGCCCTAGAAAGATGTTTGCCCTTTATTATATTAGCTAGTTTATTTTTATAGTCGGGCCTTAATCTGGGCTCTAAAAAAGTAGCTTCATACTCATTTATAACCAGACTAATGGCTTGAGACTTATCCTTTAGCCCAAATTTAGCCTTTACAATGTTTAAAACCGCATTTGAATTCTCATCTATGTTTACTACTGCTTGTACCATATTACGTTACATATATTAGTATATATCCTGTATATATAAATATTTCGCCTGGAGCAGGCAAGAAGTAAAAGGTTCACTTCCTCTGTGGCATTTAATAGGGTTGGCCATATATAAAAGCAGCCCTAATAATTTTGTGACATTATCACAAATAAAGACAGTTGGCGAAAGTTTTATATATGTATATATCACCATAATGTCATGGTAATATCAACATGAAGAATGAGGATGTTTCTGTCATAAAAGCATTGCTTGAACATAAGAATGAAGACTTGAATATAACCCGCATCGCAGCAATTTTAGACAAGGACTATAAAACAGTCCATACTATTATAAAAAGATTAGAGAGCCTCGGTGTCATAATAGTTAAGGAGTTTGGCAGGTCTTTGAAAGTTGAATTGGTGAATAAACTGCATCCACTTGTTTTTTCAGCAGAGTATGAACGGCAGGAAGAAATCTTGAAAAATAAGAATTTAAGCGTGATGCTGGATTCTTTTCTGGGTGGCATTAAAACGAAATGCTTTGTTTTGCTGTTATTTGGCTCTCATGCAAAGAAAACAGCAGGCAAACATTCGGACATCGACCTGCTGTTTATCGTGCCTGATGAATGCATGCCAAATTTGGAGTCTGCAGTATATAATATGGCCTCTTTATTGCCATTAAAGCTCCACATAAATGTTTTTAAAGAAAGCGAATTTATCAAAATGAAAAATTCAAAAGAGGCAACAGTTGGCTCTGAGGCAATAAGCAATAACATCATCCTATATGGCATTGAAACTTATTATAGCTTGATAAAATGATAGATGATCAGCGAAAAAAAGAGGCAAAGAAGAATTTTGATACATACTTGCGGGATGGCCTGTTAAAAAAAGAGCACAGCAATATATCTAAAGAAAAGTATGCGGAAAATGCCCAATTGTCCTTAAATGTGGCAAATGAACTAATCCAAAGCAAGCTAAAGCCTTATTTATGGGTGATTGTGACTTCTTATTATTCGATGTTTTACATAGCCAATGCTGTTCTTTTGAATCTGGGCTACAAAACACAAGACAAAATAGCACATAAAGTGACGAATGATGCCTTAATAGTGCTGATTCTTGGCAGGCTGAAGAAAGAACTTTTGGAAGATTATGAATCAATACAGCAGGAAGCCCTTGAAATAGCCAATGCAAAAGCAGAGGATTTGGTGGGCTCATACGCCCTTGAACTAGACAAGAGATCAAGGTTTCAATACAGCATGCTTGAAGAGACTAAAGAGAACAAAGCTAAAACTTCATTGAAGAGGGCTACTGAATTTGTTTTTGAGATGAGGAAACTGCTGAAGTAAGCTATTTTTATAAGATAAAGGATTTGGCCTTAATGTATAACGCCTGGAGCAGGCTGATGAAACGAGAATTCCACAAATGCAGAATATGCTAACATCTGGGCATTAAGGAACAGCCATGATAGCTGCTACATAAGATGTGCCATCTGCTTTGTACTAAAGGTATAACGCCAGCGACAGGATTTGAACCTGTACGTCCTTGCAGACACTCGTTTTCGAGACGAGCCCATTTACCGGATTTTGGTACGCTGGCAAATTTGCCCATTTAATTTGTTTAATTTAGGCTTATGATTAAAACCTATCTTATTTAAAAAATTAATCCTAGACGTTTTTTTCATTATAAGTGTTTTGAGGGCTATAATTTCTTGCATTTTGGGCCAGAAGAAGTGTCTTCGACAATAAAGCCAAGCTCTTTTATCTTGTTCCTTAATTCATCTGCCAATTTGAAGTTCTTTGCCTCTCTCGCTTCTTCTCGCTTGCCAAGAAGCACTTTTACATCTGCTGGAAGAGCGGCTGTTTCTTTTTTCAGCAAGTCTAGCCCAAGAACATTGTCCATCTGCTCTATTGTTTTTACTTTGCCATTTGCCTTGCTGTCCCTTAAAAGATCCCATAAAACGGCCAAAGCCTGCGGCATGTTCAGGTCGTTATTTATTGCAGCTTCAAATTTTTTAAGATATGCCTTGTTTAACTTGCTGTCGTCTTTCAATCCCGAAATTATATTATTCAGTCTACCGTAGGAATTTTTAGCATTTTCAAGGTTTTCAAGACTGAAATCTAATTGAGTTCTATAATGGGCTGTCAGGCATAAATACCTGTATGCAAGCGGCATGAAGCCTTTTTCTTCCAATTCTGAAATTGTATAAAGGCCGCCCTTGCTCTTGCTTACTTTTTCGCCCTTGAATGTCAAAAAAGATCCATGAAGCCAGTAATTTACAAATTTCTTGCCTGTTGCTGCTTCAGACTGGGCAATTTCATTTGTATGGTGCACTGGGATGTGATCTTCCCCGCCAGTATGGATGTCAAAAGTATTTCCTAAATACTTCATGGACATGGCCGAGCATTCAATGTGCCAGCCTGGGAAGCCAATTTTCCAAGGTGAGCTCCATTCCTGCTGCCTTATGCCTGGCTTTTCGGAAAACTTCCACAGCGCAAAATCTGTTGGGTTTTTCTTGTCTTTTATTTCAACTCTTTTTCCGGCTTGCAGGCCTTCAACATTCAATCTTGCAAGCTTTCCATAATCCTTGAACTTTGAAGTGTCAAAGTAAATGCCATCATTGGTCTTGTAGGTGTAGCCTTTTTCCTCAAGCTTTTTTATAAGTTCTATCTGCTCTTTTATGTTGTCGGTGGCCTTGCACCAGATGCTTGGCTCAAGTATGTTTAATTTTTTGAAGTCATCCATGAAGGCAGACCAGTAAAAGCTGGCTATATCTTCTGCTTTCTTGCCTTCTTTTTTTGCTGCTTTTTCCATCTTGTCTTCTCCATCATCTGCATCAGAGGTCAAGTGCCCTACATCTGTGATATTCATTACATGCTTTACTTCGAATCCATTGTAGATTAAAATTCTCTTTAGTATATCTGAGAAGACATAGGTTCTTAGATTGCCTATGTGCTGGTACCAGTAAACAGTCGGGCCGCAGGAGTACATGCCAACTTCATCTTTCTTTATTGGCCTAAATGTTTCTAGCTTTCTTGTTAATGTATTAAATAGCTTTAACACCATGAAATTTTGCTGATTATTTGGTATATTAACTTTGCCTTTGATGTCTTTTTTAGCCTAATTATCTTTATATAATAGTTGCACCTTGTAAAAACAGCTGAAATTTGTTTAATAATGGCATTTCAAATGAGCCGATTCACAAAAAAATTAAAGAAGAAAATTTTGGCATCTGTCATAGCGCCAGCCGCCTTGCTTTTTGCTGCTTGCGGCTCTGAATCTGTGCCCACATTAAAGATTATCATGAACCGCGGGCAAATTGCGCAAATCCTTTATCATGGCATGCCCATATTTAAGGGGACTGCTGGTTATTCCTTGATTGGTGGCTGCATTGGCGCCGATGATGAAAATAATCTGGCCAGCTATCTTGATGAGGGTGATGGGATGATGTCTTCTGATACAGGCGTATGCCAAAAAATACCTTACGTCCTTGAGGCACGTGTTGAAGGCAACCAGCTATTTACTCATGTTTCTGTCGGACCAATACCAAAACCAGTAAATGGAAGGCCTTATGTGGTGTCTGTGCCATTTGAACCTGACAAGAATTTGTTTGAGAGCTTTGAGTTTGGGAATGTCAAGAAATATGAGGTTGGCTGTGGCAATGCTTATGATGTGCGAATTGGCAATGCTGGTTTATTCAAAGAACTGCCAACACCATGTATACTTAAGGATCTTGGGACTGTAGGACTGGCCCGGGCAGAAAATGCCTCTTATATTGAAACAAAAGGCAGCGGGATAAAAATCAAAAGGGAAACTTTTGTTCGTGCTGGGTGTGTCGAGTATTCCATGGCATATAACCATCCGGCAACAAACAATACTGAAATTGATTTTTGCGACCATGGCAGTGACTACCATGAAATTGATGAGGTATTCACTTTTTCTGATGACATACCAGATGTAGATTAATTTTGTAATCTCGTTAAAGAACTTTGGCTTTTTTTATGACTATATCTTCTATGGGCTTATCCATTGCATTTCTTTGAACCTTGCTTATGGCATCAACAACATCCATGCCATCTACGACCTTGCCAAAAACAGGATGCTTGCTGTCTAAAAAGTTATTGTCTGCAACATTGATGAAGAATTGGCTTCCGCCGGTATTTGGCCCGGCATTTGCCATGGCTATTGTTCCGCGAATGTTGGAATTGCGGCTCGTGAACTCATCTTTTATTAAATATCCCGGGCCGCCAGTGCCTGTTCCTGTTGGGTCTCCGCCCTGTATCATGAACTTTGGTATGACTCTGTGGAATATTACACTGTCGTAAAAACCCTGCTTCACGAGCTTTTCAAAATTGCCTGCTGTTATTGGCATATCACTGTCTAATTCAATAACAATATCGCCCATGCTTGTTTCAAGAACAACCTTCTTTTCTGCCATTTTGCTGCATCCTGATATGAACATCACGGCAATTGCCATGATTATAAGCATTGTTATTTTTTTGTTCATATTATCTCTGCTTTATTTTTTGGTTTAATTATTTCGCCACGGCTCGGATTTGAACCGAGATATCCTTGCGGAAACCAGCTAACCTGTTTTAAACTCAAGGCTTACGCTCTTAGCCAGAAGCTAAGATTGGCGCACTACCAGATTATGCGACCGTGGCATTATAAGAAAAGATAAACTGAGCCTTTTAAAGATTTCTTAAGGAGGATTTATAAGGCTGCCTGAACGCATTTTATATGAGGTGATTTTTCAATGTGCGAAACTTGCGCAAGGCACAACAAGAAGAAGAAAAAGAAGTAAGCTATTTTTTGATGTCTGCCCATTGATATGGCCTGTTCAGTATCATGTGCTTGCATTTGACAGAAACATCGCAGTATATTTCAATGCCCTTGTTGAACAAGTCAATGCAGAACCAGCGATCGTCAAAAGTATTAAGATCGTAGCGGAATTTGATTTCTTTAAGCACGTCTCTATGTATCAATACACAGCCAAG
>CAZBFA010000017.1:6303-10558 GCA_964491045.1 Candidatus Woesearchaeota archaeon | reverse complement strand
GCAATTTCAAGAGACGATGACAATTCTTTTAAGGATCTTTTGCTTGCCTTGGACAGGGTTAAGGCAGATGAAAAGCAGCAGATGATATATTTTGTTTCTGGAAAGCATTTCTTGATTGGCTTTGACAAAGATGAAGAATCGATAAAAGCAGGGGGTGCTGCCATAGAAAAACCAAGAACGGAATGTAATAATGAAGCCTGTATATGCAGGTGCAATTTCATTGATGGAGAGCTCTCTTTTAACAGCTGTTTTGAGGGAAACTGCAAGATTATAAAAGATGCTTCAGAAGTCAAGGGAATTGTGCTTCTGGATGAAGGCCTGGATGGGATAAAACAGCCAGTGGAGAGCTTGCTCATAATAGGAAAGAACCAGCTGCCATTGAACATTGAAAAAAAGGATGATTCTTTGGTTTTTTCAATGCCCGGCCAACCAAAATGATTTAAATTCTAAATACAATTAAAGACTATGCAAAAAAAAGGTGATTTTGACATAACTGTGTTTCAGTGGACGTTCAGCATAATTCTTGCTGTTGCTGTTGTTGCAGCCTTGCTTGTTTTTATTGAGAACAGTGCAACAGGAGTTACCTTCAAAAAGAATGTTCTTGCAAGGGATGTTGCATTGCTTATTGATACATTGTATCTTTCTCCAGGAAATACATTGGCATCATACCCGATAGAAAGCACAGACTATGCGTTCACAATTGGAAGGCAGCCAGAAGGCTTCAGGGTCAAGGTCAAAACAGGAAAGGAGGAGAAATCCTTTGCAAACACTTACAGTTATGCAGAAGACACGAATTTTGAGAGCATTGACTATAAAATGCAGGGCAACAATGCCATCAATGGCCTTATGCTTGCAAAAACCAATGAAGGCATTTCAGTGCTTGAAATGTCGCCTGACTCAAGCATGCCAAAAATCAAGAAAAAAGAAATAACCAGCAGCATTCCAATAGTAAAACACTTTGCAGGGGAAGAAACTTATGCTGAAAAAGATTTAATTGAGCAAGCTAAAAAGAACGCTGCCAGTTTAAATGCAATTTGGCCTGTTAAGCTGGAAGAAGTTGTGACAAGCTGCTATGGGGACAGAAAGAGTTTGCCAAGAACCTTGACAGAATGCAGCAAAGACCATTGTGGAATGGACATAAGGGCTGTTGGCAAGGATGGAAAAATGTCAGACGTCCTGGCAATTGCAGGGGGGATTGTTGAAAATGTTGGTGAAAAGTATGGGACGGTTACAATAGATCATGGTTCAATTTCTGTAAAATATATTCATCTTTCTAAATCACATGTTGCTGCAGGAAATATTATCGAGCAGGGAGATGTAATAGGCAAGGCAGGCAGCAAGGGGCTTGAGGCGTCAACTGATTCAGCTGCGCACCTGCACATTTCAACATTGGTCAATGGAGTTTATTTTGACCCATTGGAGATTGGTGTTTTTGATGTGGAAAAAATAAGCTTCAAAAAAGGCAGCAATTGCTTTGAGAATGCTTACAGTTATACCGGCAAAATAAATGAAAGGAGCACAAACTGATGTTTGACATGGATGCATTAATAAAAGAAAAAAAGGGGTCATTTGCGTTGGGCCTAGATTTAATGCTCTGGATAGCCCGCATATTTTTTGTCATAGCAATCGCAATGCTTGTTGCGTTTGTTGTAAACTCGCATAATACAAGGGATATCAACATAAAAACCATTGAGGGAGACGTGATACTTAACAGGCTTTTTTATTCTCCGGGATGCTTTGCTTACAATGATGTTAAAACTCATGTTGGCGTCATCGACATTGAAAAATTCAGGGATGAAAACATCAAGAAATGCCTTGATGGGGATTATTACATAAGGGCAGAGTTAGCTGGCTTAAAAAAAACAGCATACAATGACAAGGTGGCTTATGATGCCTACGCCGGATTCTGCAAGTTTGAAAACAAGATATACTGCTATGGCAAGGAGATTTATGTTGTGGTAAATGACAATGGCATTATGAAAAATGACCTGCTGAAGCTAAATCTTATTGGGAAGCAATTTGACGGGGCGCTGTTGAGATGAAAAGAAAAAAAGGCACATTATCGGAGGGCATTGTGATGGTGCAGTCGCTGTTCTTGCTATTGCTCATAATGGTGCTTGCATTTTTTATTTTCAAGATAAGCTTCAAAACAACCAAGGAAGTGACAGACAGCGCCAAATTAAGCGATAAGAATATAGAATTGCTAAACATATTAAGGACAGAATACAATGGAAAAGAGCTTTCTGATGTCCTTGTTGAGTCTTACATGAAAAATGACTACAAGAACTTTGAAAATGGATTAAAGCCTGCGCTTGACAGAATGTATGGAAATGCGGCAATTCCGGGATTTATTGTTGTAAAAGCCATGCCGGCAGACAAAAAGGTTTTTGAATCCTCAAGTTTTCTGCAGGTTTATGAACTTGACAAAAGAGTACCTTCTGCCTATCTGCCAGTGAACAAGGATGTTTACCTGGAGGTAAAGCTATATGAATAAACTGTCTTCTATAGGGAAAAAAGGCTCTCTTATATTTGTGCCGACGCTGGTTGTAATGTCATTTGTGCTTGTTGGATATGCAGCAGTATTGTTTCAAATGCAAAAACCAGTGACAAGGCAATCAATCGGCGAGGCTGCAGCAAGCCTGATGGAAAGCTACAGCGATGGAGAGGGCTTTTTGTTCTACCTGGATAAAAGCGCCGAATATGCTGCAAATGACGCTGTTTACGACCTTGCATCAAATGGCGGTTTAAAAGAAGGAGGGGGCTGCATAAAAAAAGATGATTATATCATCTGGCATAAAAACTGCAGGCCATCAAAAGAAAGGCATGAAACATCCTTCATCAGGTATTTTGAAAATAGATTCAATGGATATATTGGCATATTGTATGCAAACAGGAAGCCCGGATATGAGTATGATTTTGAAGCTGCTGATGGAAAATTAACCTTCAAGGGAATGTCGATAAATCCGTTTGTTGTGCAGGTTGAAGGCAAAATCACTGGTGAAAAAGCAAAAACAGGCATAGTCTTGCCAGAAGACTGCAAGCAGGATTATTCAAAAGTTGAAGCAGAAAGCCAGAGATATGAAAACATAATAAACAAGTATGCCCAATTGCATGACATGGAGACTATTGCGCTGAAATGCATGATAAAGCAGGAATCTGACTTCAAGAGCGATGCCATTTCTGATTGCGGGGCTGCTGGCCTGATGCAGCTGATGCCAGGAACTGCAAGCGATGAGGGAATAAAGAACCTGTTTAATGGCATAAAAAGTTTAAATGCTGGCTGTGATGGCGGGTATGCAAAAAACTTGAGGGAAGCGCTTGCAAAAGACCCAAATGGCTTGAAGCAAGAAGATGGAAGGTTTGACCCAGAACAGAACATAAAAGCCGGCTCTGGCTACATTAAAAAACAATTAAACAGTTTTGGCGATTTAAGACTGGCTTTGGCAGCATACAATGCAGGGCCAGGAAATATCAGAAGGAGCAACATGATGATACCACCAATCACAGAAACGCAAAGATATGTTGGCTGCATCATGAAATGCATAGATGAAAACAAGCAGAAAGAAAGCAAGATAAGCGGGGCTGCTGTTGGCACTGAGAATTTTAATGCTGAAGAAGTTGAGGCTCTTGGTGTTTATGGGGCAAATGCTTCATTCATAGTGAAACTTGACCATGATTTTTCTGTTTACGATGAGATATATTCAGTAATGGATGAAAAAGCAAAGAATGGCTGCCTGCTTGATCCTCCGGATGAAGACATCAAAAATTGCTTTTCTGATGAAATTGGGATGAGATGGAATGCCCTAAAAAAAGAAGGCGATGTTGTTTACATGGAAGTTGACACTGGAAAAAAGATAGAAAGGTTTAATAAAATTGAAGATGACAGTATCATCATCAGATTTGGCATTAACCTTGCCAATTGGGAAAAGCCCGAAGAGGTTGAATTTTGATGGTCAAAAAAAGAAGCAAAAAAAGAGGATTTTTCAAGATAGCTGGAAGGAGGGGGCTGTGGGGAAAAAAAGAAGATGATGAAGAAGAGGAAGAAAAAGACGGCAAGGAAAAGGAAATCAAAGTAATTGTGAAGCAGGAGCCGTTAACTGTAAATATAAATAATAAAGAAAAGGAGAGCACGCTTGCAACAGTCTTCAAATTAATTGCAGTTCTTGCCTTATTGTCAATTTTGGCAGGCCTGATATTCTATTTCTTTGTAAGCCAGGAAGGCCAGATTTTATGGAGCAAATTCAGCGCTGGCAGC
>CAZBFA010000017.1:0-6293 GCA_964491045.1 Candidatus Woesearchaeota archaeon | reverse complement strand
CTATTGTTTAATCCTCAGGAAACATTTGGCGACTGGAGAAATCCCATGCCAATAAGGGTTGAGGAGAAGGAAGAAACAGGCATATTCATAAACAGCTTTGCAACCGCAAACAATTTTTACATGCTGAAGGATGACAGAGAGCAGTTCATCGATGCAATTGCAGAGGGGGAAGCAAAGAACATAAAAGAAGAGACAGTAGCCAAGTTTTCATGCGCCATGGACATTTCTTTGATAACAAACACACTTGTGTCAATACCTGGAGAAGTTTCAATATCACCTAATAAGGAATACTTAAAAGAAGCCCCCATGATATTTCATGCTGGTGAAGAAGAAGATGTGCTCAAAAGCCAGGATTTTGCAGTCAACTGCAGGATTAAGAAGGATGAAGTCAAGAGGCAGGTTGACCTGGGAAAGATAGGTGAGAGGACCGCATTTACTGGGATTATAAAACTGCAGGCAATCTATAATGCAAAGACAAGGTCCTCAGTAAGGGTTTATACATCAGCCAGGAAATTAAGTGAAAATGAGCTTTCAAATTTTAAAACAAGCTTGAGGAGCGACCAGTTATGGGCATTCAACAATAGATTAGTTTCATTGACAAGAGGCGGCGCAATGGACGCATTCATAGACATAAAAAAGATACAGCCGATAACACAGCCAGGAAGTTATTTCTTTACTCTTGGGCTGATGAATACAAAGGGATGGAAAGGCAAATTGGAACAGTTAAATAATATTGACATATCTTTTTCAAGGAGTGGCATGAAAATTGATTATGACAGATGCAATGACTTTGAAAATAATGCGCTTAAAGCTGACATAATCGATGCAATCAACAACAAAAAATGCAGGATTGAGCAGAAAGGCAAGTACGAGCCGGAGTGCATCCTGCAGGGAGTGAATGTTGACAATCTTCCATTTACTTGCGCTGTTGAGATAGAAGATCTGAATCCTGACCTGGGATATAGTTTGCTTATGGCTGACTTTGATTATGATTATGCTGTAACAAGCACGACAACGGCGAACTTCCAGGTTGATAAAGAGGCCAGCAAGCAAGGCGTTAAGTGATGTAGTTCTGCATTTGCGCACGAAATTTTCAATCATTCAAAAAAGAATAGAAATCTATATAAAGTTCTGAATGAATTTGGTTGAAATGAAAAGAGTGCTGCTGTTCTTGCTTGTTGTTTCAATGCTTTTTTTAGTCGGCTGCTCTTACATATTAGGATTAAGGGCAAAATACCAGGGACCAGACCAAACACCAGTTCCAAGAGGAATAGGCATAGGAATAATTGACAATTTTCCTTCTTTGGGCATAATTGAAGGCACTAAATATCCCGTTGTTCTTGAAGTCACAAATTATAATCCAAAAGATGTTGATGTTGATATAACATTAAGCGACAGTGTTGGCGAAGAAAAAGGCGGCGCTGGAAGCGATATTGGAATCACCAAATCGTTAATTGGCTCTGGCTTGGAAGAAAGGCCTGCCGGATTTGACAAGGAAACAATTACCTTTGCTGGCATTGAATACAGCAATATTGAGGAAGGAGATACAACAACATTCAGGGCCGATGCGAGCTTTGATTATGATTACAGGTCTTCCGGGAAATTGTGCATAAACGGATTTAATGCAAGACCAAAAGGATGCCCATCTGATGAAATCCTGCTGAGCGGAGCTGCTTTAGGCTTGGATGCAATGAGGTCAGCTGTTGCAGTAATCAATGTAAAAGGAAGCAGCTATGCAAGTGAAAATGAAGTCACCATCCCTCTTGAAATAACAATATCTAATGTTGGCAATGGGTTTTTGGAAGATGACATGGTTGAGAATATTGATGTTGACATAAGCGGATTCAATGTGGAATGTGACAAAAGAGAATTAAAGCTTACAGAAGATATAAAATCAAGAACAATAAGCTGCATAGGCGCTGGAAATGTTGAAGGGGGTTTCGTAACGCCTCCGTTAACAATTAGTTATAAATATACATATGTAACTACTGCTTTTTCAAGGTCTGTAGATTTAATAAAAAGGAAGTAAACAAAAATGCTGAAACTGGGCTATGATGATGTTGTCAAAAAGATAATGGAGGAAAAGGGTCTTAATGAAAATGAAATCGCTGAAAGAGTAAATGCAAAGGTAAAGCAGCTTTCTTTCTTAATCTCAAAGGATGGTGCTGCCCATATAATCGCGAATGAGCTTGGGATGAAGCTGTATGCAAACATATTCAAGAAGAGATACAAGGTCAAGGAATTATTAAGCGGATTAAGGAGCGTTGAAATTGCTGTTAAGGTGCTTCAGAAATATGAAGTAAAGGAATTTAAGAATGAAAAAAGGAGCGGCAAATTAGCCACCTTATTTGTTGGTGATGAAACCGGCTCATGCAGATTGGTGATATGGGATGAAAAGATAATAAACAGTTCTTTCAATGATGTAAAGGAAGGAGACATAGTAAAAATAGCAAATGCATATGTGAAGGAAAATAACAATGGCTACAAGGAGTTGCATCTGGGGGGAAATTCAACTTTTGTCTTGAACCCTGAAAATGAAAGCATTGGCGAGATAGGGAGACAGCAGGCATCTTACAAAAAGAAGAAGATAGAAAAGCTTGAAGAAAATGACTTTGCTGAAGTAACCGGAACTGTTGTGCAGGCGTTTGAGCCGAGGTTTTATGTTGGCTGCCCTGAATGCTATAAGAAGCTGAATGCGGACAATACCTGCAGCGGGCATGGGGCGGTGCATGAAAAATACATTCCAATACTCAATTTTGTCCTTGATGATGGGACAGACAGCATAAGGGTTTCTTTGTTCAGGGACAATGTTGAGAAATTCCTGAAAGTAAGCTATGATGAAGTTTTAAAGATGAGAGAGGACCTGACAATATTTGCTAATTTGAGGGAAAGCATATTGGGGAAGCAGGTCGCTGTTGCAGGCAGGACAAACAAGAATGCAATGTTTGACTCCATTGAGATGAATGCTAGTTCTGTAAGAGAAGTTAGCGCTGTTGAGCTGATAAATGAGATGAGCATTTGATGCAAGCTTGAATGGGGAGAAACACCAAATGAAGCATTCCAGAGAAAATTAAGGCCAGAATGTCTAATTGGGATGATGTTCAAATGAAGGGTGGAAATAATATTAGGACACGACACACAAAAAGCCAAATAGCAAGCTTTATTAAGGGTATATTGCCAATCAAAGCATAAAGAGGTTAGTGATATATAATCGGAGGAAAAAACATGGGAAATTTCGAGAGGGGCGGTTTTCAGCAAAGAAGAAACTTTGGCCCTGTAGAGAAGCATAAAGCAACTTGCGCAGAATGTGGCCAGGAATGTGAAGTTCCATTCAAGCCACAAGAAGGCAGAGATGTTTTCTGCAGAGAATGCTATGCTAAGAGAAGAAGGTAACTAAATTATTCTTCATGATCAAGAATAGCTCGAATTCTTTTTTATTTTTTTATTTTTGCTTTAGAAAGGTTTAAAAAATATATGGGTGTGCATTTGCTTTTTGGAGTTAAAAATGGCCTTGAAAACAAAGGATGGCAATGGAAACCGGAAGATTTTTTACAATGGCAGCGAGCTTCTTGGCTATACTTCCCTGCATAATGGAGAAACAACAATATACAGCGCTAAAAGGATAAGGGCATTTCATCTTGCTTATGAGGGCCTGCTTAGAACAGGAAATTATAAGAAGGCAAGGGAGCTTGAATCAAAAAAAATATTGCCGGAAACATGGCTAAATGGAGTTGTTTCTGACCTGATTGATGAGTCCATGAATAATGGCAGTGATTTGGCAAGAAAATTAGTGGAAGCTTTCAAAGAAAGAGGCTATGATGAATCGTGGTTGCAGAAAGGCTGAACAAAGAAAAGCCGGCCTGAATAAGAATAAATTCTGTTTTTGAGCGTTACTATTAAATATTATAATACCTTATCCTACATAATAATATGATGTACAAAACCCATGTTGCATTTGGAATATTGCTTGGGCTGCTTGCATTTGATTACTTCAATGTTGACAAGTATGCATTTTTTGCAGCTGTGATCTTCGGAAGCATATTTGTTGATATTGACGAGGCAGGCTCATTCATAGGGAGAAGGACATGGCCAATATCAAACATGATAGCATACATATTCGGCCACAGGGGATTGTTTCATAGCATTTTTTTGGCTGCCTTGATATTCTTTGTTCTATACCATTTTGGATATGCGGCAATAGCATTTGGATTTTTGATTGGCTACTTGAGCCATTTGGCGGCAGATACATTAACAATTGATGGCGTCAGACTGTTCTACCCATTCAGCAGGACGGCAATCCGAGGTTTTATCACAACAAATGGGCTGATGGAAACGATATTCTTCATACTAGTCTTGTTTGCAATAGGCTATATATTGATTTGATGTTATTCAAGCCAACAATTGTTGACTTTATCTTTATCAGTTTATATAACAATCTAAACTCTTTGTTTCTTTTTAGGCTATATTTTAATATACCCTTTGATTGGAATACTCTTCAAATATCATATCCTTTGTAGCATCCCATCCTAAGCATCCATCTGTTATCGATATCCTTGGCTTTATTTCTTTTGGATCTGCCGGTATTTTTTGATTGCCCTCATCAAGATTAGATTCGACCATGACTCCGATAATGCTTTTATTTGTGCTTAATGAGTTTTTCATCACGGCCCTGAACACGTCTGGCTGCAGTTGGTAGTTCTTGTTTGTGTTTCCATGGCTGCAATCCACAATAATTTTTGAAGGCAAGCCCTTTGATTCTAGCTGCCTTGCAATTTCGTTTACAAAATCAGGATTGTAATTTGGCTTGCCATTTCCACCTCTTAGGATGACATGGCTGTATGGATTTCCTTTCGTTTTCATCAGCGCAACAATGCCATGCTCCGTCATTCCAACAAAAACCTGCGGATTGACTGCTTTTTTTACAGCATTTATTGCAACTTCAACATCGCCATATACATTGTTTTTGAAGCCAACTGGCATAGACATTCCTGATGCCATCTTTCTGTGGGGTTGGGACTCTGAGGTTCTTGCGCCTATTGCAGCCCATGATATGAGGTCGTCCAGGTACTGTGGCGTTACAAAATCAAGGGTTTCAGTGGCTATCGGCAGGCCCATGTTGTTTATGCTTATTGCAAGCTCTCTCGCAAGCCTCAAGCCTTTTTTAAGGTCACATTTTCCATTGATGTCTGGATCACTGATAAAGCCTTCCCAGCCCAGTTCTGAACGCGGCTTTTCAAAGTATGTCCTCATAACGATGTAAAACTTATCAAATACGGCATCATGCAGTGGCTTGAGCAGTGATGCATATTCGAGCGCTTCATCTAGATTATGAACTGAGCATGGCCCGATAATCAGCAACTTCCTATCGTCCTTGTCATCCAAGATGTTTTCTATGGTTTTTCTTGCATTTTCAACAGTTTCATAGCAGCTTGGCGTTAAAAAGTGTTCAGTCTCTTTTTTCAGCCTTATTGGGGTAATCAATTCCTCGTGGCTTTCTATGTTCTTGTTTGTTAAATTTTTTTGTTGCATTTTTTCTCCATAGACAGTTCGCTTCTTAAACTATTGGCCATTTGTTCAGCTTTGAAGTTTAAGCTGAAGCTACCAATAAAAATAGTAAAAGAAGCTATAGCTAGCAAAATTATTTTTTTTTCCATGGCTAGCGTTGATTTTCATGGCTTTTTGCAGGGCATAACTTATATTTAAACCTTGTTTTTTTAAAAATTAGAAGTGGGCCCGGAGGGAATTGAACCCCCTACCTTCGCCATGTGAAAGCGATGTCATGCCGATAGACCACGAGCCCATTAATATTATTTTGATTAAGCTTTTTAAGCTTTTTAAAAAAACTTGAAATGGACTCGGCGGGAATTGAACCCACTTTCTACCCACGCCAAGGGTAAGTACTGCCGGTATACTACGAGCCCAATAAACATACTCAAAATCGAGTTATTTATATAGGTAACTGTATTTTATTTAATTGATAGGATAGGATCAAAAAACCCCATAGGACAGACGTGCATTGTGCACCTTTAAAAGAAACATTTAGCAGTTTGAAAGAATGGAAAATCAACCCTCAAAAAGTTAAAGACGACTTAAGAAAATAATGGAGCAAATTTTAATTACTGTTTCTTTATACTTGTCTCAACTATTTTACCGAATTAAACAAATCTTCTCATCAATAATAATTTTTCTCAGAATATATCATAATTTACTTATCATCATTTAAAAATAGTAAGAAATGTTCATAAAGTTAATTGTAATAAAGATATTATGAGTACTAAATTTAGTATATTATC
>CAZBFA010000016.1:0-11407 GCA_964491045.1 Candidatus Woesearchaeota archaeon | reverse complement strand
CACCCATCTGGTGCAAAGGCCAGAGGTTTCCAGTGGGAAGCGAAGACCCCGTAGAACTTTACTGTAGCTTGCTGCTGTGATGTGAAGCTTGTTGTTAAGCGTAGGTAGGAGTCGCTAAAGCTTAGACGCTAGTTTAAGTGTAGACGCCAATGAGACACTACCCTTCAAGCTTTACATTGCTTACTTTAGAAATAAAGGACCACAACAGGCAGACAGTTTGGCTGGGGCGGCACCCCGCTGAAAAGATATCAGTGGGGCCCAAAGGTCAGCTCAAGAGGTTTAGAAATCCTCTGTGGAGTGCAAGAGCAAAAGCTGGCTTGACTGGATCTATAACTATATTAGATTCAGGAACGAAAGTTTGGTCTAGCGAACTACTATGTCCTTATTGATAGGGGCTAGTCATGACAGAAAAGCTATCTCGGGCATAATTGAGTCGTAGCGCCTAAGCGCTCACAGCGACGGCGCTGCTTGCTACCTCGATGTCGGCTCTTCCTATCCTAGGCGTGCAGAAGCGCCTAAGGGTGAAGGTGTTCACTTATTAAAAGGAGATAAGTCGTCATATTATATAAAAAAAATAGTACACCACCTGAACACTAAGTCACGATGATGGTGCATTTTAATTATCGATTTACTCCACTAATAGAGGGATCGTGAGCTGGGTTAAGAACGTTAATAATATAGCGTTGCATAATCGTAAGGTTATGAATAATAAAATTGGCTCATATCGGTGAAACCTTAACTTTTTTAAACTGTGAAAGTTATGGCAATACCGAGGGAAGGTAGGAATTATGGATTCAACAACGCTTGCGTATATAGCTGGTTTTCTTGACGGCGATGGAAGCATTTTTTTTCAGATAGTGCCAAGGAAAGATTACAAAGATAAATTCCAGATAAGAAGCAGCATTGCATTTTATCAAAAAACGGAGTTTATTGAAATCTTAAATTGGCTCAGAAGCTGCTTCAATTGCGGTTACATAAGAATTAGAAAAACAGGAGTCAGCGATTATACAATTGTTGAATCAAAAGAAGTCAAAAGAATGCTTTTGCTTCTGCAACCATATGTTAAGCTGAAGAAAAAGCAAATTGAACTTGGTTTGAATATACTGCAGAAACTTGAAAATAAAAAATCAAGAAAAGATTTTTTAGAAATCTGCAAATTGGTCGACAAATTTAAAGACCTTAATTATTCAAAGAAAAGGACAATAACATATGATGTTGTAAGTGGTTCCTTACCCCCGTAGAGACTTAAGCATAAAGCTTGGAGTTTTGCATTTTTGCAAAGCTAATACGCCAGTCTCCTTTTTTGCAAGAAAAGGATGAAGGTATAGTCCACGCCATTTCGAAAACATAAGAATGGAATAACGTGTGCGAGACAGTTTGTATGATATCTACTGGAAGTGTTTACTATCTGAGTGGAAGAACCATCTAGTACGAGAGGAACGATGGCTCGGCGCCTCTAGTTTACCAGTTGTCTGACAAGGCAGGCTGGGCAGCCACGCGCCAAGGGATAAGTTCTGAAAGCATCTAAGAACGAAGCCCCCCGCGAAAAAAGATATAGGACACGGCTTACAACAGCCGTTTGATGGGATTGGGGTGTAAGCACAAAGGCAACGATGTGTTCAGCCTGCAATTTCCAACAGTCCGATTTTATTATCTAATCTTGCCTATGCATTGGTTTTTTTATTTTTTATGTTTCTTTTTTATCAGATAAAAATGGCAAATAATGTTGTTATCCCAAACTTAAAGAAATTAGAAAAATTAAAGAAATCTTTTTTTAGAGATGGCTCTTCCAATATTCATGTCTTGGCTGATTTTGACAGGACACTGACTTATGCTTTTGTTGATGGAGAAAAAATTCCTTCAATAATCTCTGTTTTGCGCGATGGAACATATTTAACGCCCGATTATGCTGAGAAGGCGCACGCGCTTTTCAACAAGTATCATCCAATTGAGGTAAATCCGCATTTATCATTGCAGAAAAAGAAAAAAGCCATGCTTAGATGGTGGGGAGAGCATTCAGATCTGCTTGTTCAATCTGGCCTGAACAAGAAAGATTTGGAAAAAGTTGCCGGCTCTCCAAAAATAAAATTCCGCGAAGGCGCATTGGACTTCATTGATTTCTTGCATAGCCATGATATACCAATTGTTGTGATGTCATCAAGCGGCCTCGGCAAGGATGCAGTCTCATTATGCTTTCAAAGGCATATGCGATTATATAGCAATGTTCATATTATTTCAAATTCATTTGTGTGGGATAAAAATGACAATGCAACTGGATTCAAGAAGCCAATAATCCACAGCATGAACAAGGATGAAACAATGCTGCATGATTTTCCCGTTTACGATTTGGTAAAAAACAGGAAGAATGTCCTGCTGCTTGGCGATACTTTAGAAGATGTTGGGATGATTGAAGGTTTTGATTACAAAAATCTGATTAAAATCGGCTTTCTAAATGAGAATGTTGATGATAATCTTGAATATTATAAAAAGAATTATGATGTTGTAATCTTGAATGACTCTTCGATGGAATATATCAATGAGCTGCTGAAAAGCATTATAGAATTTTGATTGCTATTTAGACCATGGTAAACCTGTTTTATATGTTTTTTTGGATATTATTTGTAGAGTACAATCTATTCCAAAAATCTTTAGATGTGCCGTCTCTTGTAATGAAAAGCGTGGCCTTTTTTTTAAAGAAATCTCATCAACAGCGCTCAAGTTAAGCCTTTTCCCACTGCTGTTCCAATGTCCTGTAAACTTCGGGCTTTTCAAGAATGCGCTTGATAACTGTTTCGATTGTATTTGTCAGGGCCAGGCTGAATTTTCTAGAGAAATCATCCCCATATTGGTGGTCAAGCTCATGCAGGTAGGTTGCAACAGCCCCGTCAAATGCGCTATTCAATATCTGCCTTGAAAGCCAGATAAATGTTTCATTGTACTGCCCTTCAACTATGCTTTTTTCATCTTTCCTGTCATAAATCCAGATTTCCTTGGCATCTTTCCCAAAGCTTAGCGCTGTTTCATAGAGGAGCAGGACTCTTTTGCTTTCTTGCTCATTCAGCCCTATGCGGTAATGTCTTTGCATTTCCTTGAATCTTTCAGAAACTGTTTTCATGCCTATTTTTGCCAGCGCAGAATTGCAGATGACATAGCCCTCATGTTCAAGCGCATCCTCAATTTCCTTTGACCCCAATATGACCCTTGCAACATATTTGTCATCAAACTTAAGCTTCGAGCCTGCATGAAACAATTCACGCGCAATGCTTTCCAGCAATTTAGGGCCGACAGGATCTTCCCACCCAGAATTTTCCGGCCAGATTGGCTCAATTTCATAGATGACCCTTTCAAGGTCCTTTGTCTTTGCCGCATTTAATATTTCTGGCACGATTGCGCTGAACAATTCATGCTTTGTCACCAATCCCCTGTCCCGGTCTCTTCTCAGCAGATTGTTGTCATAAGCCCAGATGGACACAAATTCAATATTGCCCCAGCATTCGGCATCAAAATGCCTTCTTTGGCCGGCAAAATAAAAGTTCCCTTTTGGCGCTTCCTTTTTTTCATTTCTTCCGCCAAGAAACTTGAAGCCGCCAACTTTTTTTATATCCAATGTTGGATTTTTGAAGTCTTCATTTGCAGAATGGTAAAAAAAGTCTTTTGCCTTTGCAAATGCTTCTGCATATTCTTTTTTATTTGTTTCAAACTCAATAAAATTGCCTCTAGCAAATTCTTTTTTGGTTACGCCGGCAAACAATCCCTTTCTTTTTTCAATATATTCGCCCATTGGCATTTCATCAAGCGAAAATTCAACAGACCAGTCTTGGGAGCCAAACCTAACCTTGGAAAAATCATAGTCCCTCAGCAAAACCAAGGCAAGAATCTTTGCTCCTTCTCCAATGCCGCCCGCAGTGAATTTTTCCTCTTCTTTTGTAGTGCCTCCAAGGTGCAAAAGCCTCTTGAAATCATATTCTGCATCGCCATTTATCCTTACAGAATAATTGCCAAACATGCCATTCTTTTCAATGATTACATCAATGCCATCCAATGTTTGGCTGTTGCCATCAAAAAAATTCTGCAGCGTGTCTCTTGCTGCCTTTTCAACAGACCAAGAAACGCCATAGCTGTCAAGAATGCCAAGGTATTTTTTAACCTGATTGACGCCCATCTTTTTTTCTAAATCCTCTTCTTTCTTCTTTCAAAACAAATTCATTTTGCATAAAACTAGTAACTGCCAATTAATTCCTTTGCAATCTCAGGAGTCACTTTTATAACATTGCTGGCATCCGCATACTTTTCAAGATCAAAAAATATATTTGTAAACAAGCTATTGCATATTGAATGCAGCGCCCTTGCCCCTGTTTCCTCCGGGCAGGCATCAACAATCACCTCATGAACGCCATCTTCCAGGGAGATTTTAAATCCCTTCAAGAAAGCAAGATCAAAGTACTTGTGCAATGGAGATTGCCGCACTTCTCTCAGTATGCGCAGTTTATCATCAATTGTTAAAGAATCCAAAACAGCCATTGCCGGCAGCCTTCCAACAAGTTCGGGCTTTAATCCATATTTAATCAAATCATTTGGCCTAACTCTTTTCAGCAGATTTGGGAAATCTACCTGCACAACGTTTGCATAACTTTTTGGCTCAAATCCTATCTGCCTTTTCTTATCGCCATAAATTCTCTTTGCTATAATCTCTTCAAGAGCATGCCCGTCACCATTGCCCTTAAAAGTGCCAGCTGCAACAAACAAAATATTTTTTGTGCTTAAGCTTCTTGCATTCCTGCCGCCAACAGTCACTGTAGAGTCTTCAAGCCACCCGATTAATTCATCCTGTTTTTTTTCATCAAAGACATCCTTAGCCGTCATATTATGCTGCCCGCTAAGCTTGTCTATTTCATCAAAAAATACAACCCCATAGGGCGCTTCACTGTCTGTTTTTGCGCTAAACTGCTCAAACACCGTTGACAGGTTTTCCCCAACATACCCTGTTGATGATTTTCCTGTTAATTTTGTTTGCGCCATCGGGAATTCGGCTTTTTTTGCAAGCAGCGAGATCATGTATGTCTTGCCAACGCCAGAAGGGCCAAGGAAAAGGATGTTGTCCTTTGGCATTTCATTATCAGCTATTTTTATTTTTGCCACATAATTTGAAAATGCCACAGCAACTATTTTTTTTGCATCTGACTGGCCAACAACATATTGGTCCAGGTATTCAACAATGCTTTTTGGCTGGTCCCAATCGATGTCTGATCCTGCTTTTTCTGTGATTTGGGCTCTAAGCGCCTTTGTCTTTTCTATGTTTGCTTCTGCCTGACTTTATTGCCAAGGTCAGCTTTTTTGCTTATAAAAAGTTTTTGTTTGGGCTCATTGCCGCCCCCATACTTGCTTTCCCATATAAATTCCTTGATTTTATTTTCTTTTGCAATGGGCGGACGATAGCCAAATTGCGCCACTAAACCAGGCGATAGATAGTCGCATAAGCCAGAGAAAATGAATTTATCCCCACACTCTTCCACAACAACAAGCGGGTGAAGGCCTTTATCAGACTTAATGCCATAAATCCCATATGGCTTTTGCTCTGCGGCTTTTTCGGATGAAGGAAATTTTATAAACAACTGTGTTAAAGCAAGAGGCAGATAAAGCGTGGTATCTAAGGCCCAATGGTCCATAGATAACCTTGAGTTCTTGTCAAAAGTGTAATATTTTATGTATGAATTTGTTGAGCTATCAAAGGCTTCGTTATAAAACCCTATTGGCCACTCAAACAAGTCACCATTTATCTTAAATGATGCAAAGGCTACGCCCTTGCGGTTCTTCATTGGAAGCATGTGGACAGGAGATTCAATCTTATTGTGCTTATGAATCCCATCTTCCAAAATCCACCCGTCATAGCTAAATGTGATTTCTTTATTAAACAAAATATTATTCAATATTGTCTCTAATTTAGCTGCATCATCCTTGCCGCCTGAAGTAAAATCCATTTAGTATCTGAAATAGGGAAAATATATAAACCTTTCTTAAAAAAATCATTCTGAAGTTGTGACAATTGCTTTTGGTTTTTATCAAAATTTATCAGCTGGCCTGTTGTATGGCCAAAGAATTCCGTCATTTATCAGTTTTTGAGTGTAGCAGTCATTTAATATCCCAAAAAAACGCGAGGCAACATCAAAAATTATAATTGTGCCATTTTCTTTTGTGTATCTAACCCAGCAATGCCTGCCTAAAGTTACTCCATTTCGCTCTTTTGTGTTCCTGTCGATGCTTGCCTTTCCCATCAGGGCGCTTTTTGTTTGATTTTGCCATTTGCAGTTTTCAAAAAGCTCTATCAATGCGCCGCAGGCAAGAGACTGATGCCGGCAGACGCCAGCATTTTCACGGATAAACTTGTCCAATGAGATAAGGCCATCATATTTCGCATTATTATTTTTTACTATGCCTTTTACCCCTAATTTGTCACTTGGCAAATTTGAATATACTGTGTCATATATGCTTTCCAAAATCCTGTCTTCTGATATTATGCCCTTGCTCATGACTCTGTTTTTTGCTTCTTGTTTTAATTTATACAGTTCATTTGAATAAGGGCTGACAAATATTGCTTCTCTTTGGGCTGCCCCAATTGAAACATGGCTGATTATTCCCGAATCTTGATGAATAATTGGCAATTGCCAGCATATTCCATGCTGGTATGCTCTGAAATGCGGCTGACAATCCCTGTAAAATATTTTGCCTTCCCTTTCCAAGCGGGCTTCCATTGCTATTGTGTCATCCCAATTAACTTTATCTTTCATTTTTTGATATTTTCCTGTTTGTCTGGCATTGGCTCAAATCCGTTGCAGCCATATTCTTTTTTGAAAACAAGATAATCCTCAAGCTCCTGTTTTGTTAAAAATTCACTGCAAAATCTTTTTTCTGCTTCCATTGCAGCATTATGCGCAGGTATTTCACCCATGTGAGCTATTCTTTTATTGTAGATCTCAATTACTTCATGAAATAGCAATGGCCTTTGAATTTTTTCTTTTATGTCTTCCCACAGGTAGATATCCCACTCAAGATCATTATTTGGACAGGCATATTCAGCAGGCAGACCATTTTGAGAGCCATCATCATTTCCAGAAGGTGATAATAACAGATTGTAGCTTAAGTCAAACAAATCAAACTGATTATAATCAATCATATCGATATTTCTGGCCAATTCTGCTGTCTCATTGTAGATTGCCTCATCAATTGCCATGCTATCTCCTGATGCCAAAAAAAGAATCAGCTGCTGCTTCAGAAATCTTTTCAATTAATTTATCATAACTTCCAGATTCTTCTGGCTTCTTGCTTTTTTGCTCATGATATTTCCCTTCAAAATCTAAAATTAGGCATTCATCCTCAAGAGACAGCCCCTTGCAGTCACGATGGCCAACTATGCCATTGTTCTTAGTGACAAATGCCTTTGCTTCTTCCAGTGTCATTGGCTCCGTATATTCATGCCTCTGCATATGCTTTTTGTCGTGATCTTCTGCATTAGTGCCTTCTTTAATGGCCCAAATATAGAATTCCCTGTTCCCGCTATCGCACACCTGATGAACTGCAACTAATTCCCTGTTTCTTGTCAGATATTGCAATTTGTATCTTTCCATTTTTATTCCATTTATTAAAAACAACAAAAATTATTCTTTTTCTAATATCTCTGCTGGCCTGACTTCATAAGGCGTAAGCACTGGCCTGCCATCCACTTCCTTCAGCAGATATGAAATGCCTTTTCCGCCGCCATGAGCAATGTTCACAATGGTTTCTTTTTTTCTATTTCCATCCAAATCCTTACATGTTATTTCAAGCCTGCTCGGGGCAATATAGCCGACATCAACTTCTTTTGTTAATGGCAATCTATGTTCAAAACCGGGAACAAAAAACACAGTTCCAAGAGATAAACCAGTCGCCAACCCTATCATCCAACCACGATTGAAATCTTGCATTTTCATTTTCCCCTGATTTTTGATTAGTAATATGCTACTGCAAGCAGCAATTGCAGATTTATAAGCCTTTTGGTTTATTTACCACTTTAAAGGGTTTACAATACCCATCCAGGATGTTTGCCTTAATTGAGCAGCTAGTTTCGGAAAACAAGGGCATTAACCAAAATCATTTCGAAACAGCCGGCGTTTCTTTCGGATATTTTCCAGCAAGGCAATTAAAAAGAGCCGTTACTCTATTAAGCCATGCAAAGAAAAAATACGATGACAATATTAAAATATGCAGCAGTTGCAGCATTCTCTTCTTTCATCACACACAACTGCAGCAACACAATTTCTTATTATGCCAACACAATAAAATTCTGCAATTTATCAAGCGAAAACGGCTTTGTTTCAAAAGATCAGGCATTTTTAACTAAGATGGTGCATGAAAAAAACAGCAAAGGCAACATTGAAAGCTACTTGCAGCTCGATGATATAAAATATGAAATATGTGCAAGAGAAAACGGTCTGATACTGGGAGATGCAAAGCATAACTGGAATAACTTCAATGATGAAGAAAAAAAAGATTTAATCACGCTTGAACTTTATAATGCAGACCAGGAAAAACTGGAAAAATTTCTTGGCGCAGATGCTTACATCTCAATATTCAAAAAAGTATCAGGGAAGAAAAGGGCAGAAATAATCAATGAAATTGCAAAGACAATGGAAAAAGACGAGCTGGAATCTGTTTTAAGCAAAATGGACGGCCAAATGCTCTGGGATTCAATACCAAATGAGGCAAAGAGAGAAATTTTGCTAAAAAATCTGAACATTTCAACAAAGAAAACACTGGATGAAATAAAGGGCATGATGAAGGGTTTTTGGGTAGAGCACTATGGTTATTAAAAAATCAATTTCATATGGCTTGATTTTCATGCTTGGCTTTTACCTTGGCTCGGGAGGATGCCTTGACAGGATGCTTGGCCAAAAACAAAGCAAAATTGAAGAGATAACTGAAAAAAACAGCATGGAATACAACAGCTATGGCCAGAATGAAAGGAATGATTATGGAACAAGAGACAATTATAGACATTGAAAAGAATCCTGATGAAACACTGGATGAAATACTGAAGGCAGAGGGAATTATGGCAGATAGCAAAGAGCAGCATTATGAAATGCCTGCTTGCCCGGCAAGAATAGATTATGTGGCTGTCACGATGAGCATAGAAGCAAGCTCAATGCAGCTGGCGAAAAAGATAATCAATTTTGATGTCAGGATAAAAAAGATTGCAGATGGAAATTCAACAGGGATATTTGGGAGGGCATTTTCGGGCCTGTTTGGCGTGGAAAAAGAAACAAGCCTGATGGATGAATTCAATGAAGTATCAATTCTTGCAAAGAGCCTTTATTCTGAACTAGGCATATTGCTCACTGCATACTCGGAAGGCTGCAGCAGTATAGAATCATTATACCAGAAAAAGTCAACTGAACTGATGAAACAAATTGAATCAAAAGAGATGTTTGAAACGCAACTGGGCAACAAGCTAAAAGCAAAAAAAGCGCTGGAAGAGAAGCTGAATTCGATAAAAACAGAAAACAAGAATGAAATAAAGTATGCTGATGCAATGGCCAATTTAACATTGAAAATGGAAAATTACAAATCCGGGCTGAACATAGAAAAAAGCAATATTGAAAGGTGTGTTGCCGAAAAGAAAAGGCTGTTTGAAGAAAGATTGTACCATGGCAGGGTGCTGGATGCATATGTTGAAGCATTTTCGGTATGCAAGGACATGATTGAGTTCTTTGATGTTGTAATGCCGATGCGCATAGGGACAACAACAATAATTGGCAATTTAAAGGGATTAGCCAGCACTATGGAAAAGATAGTTGGATTAAGCGAAATACTGCATGAAAAAGCACAGGAGGGGCTTAATTACCTGGCAAATTTCAACAAGAAAGGAATTTATCTGCTCGGCGCTGGAAAAATAGAAGGAACAAACAAAGAGTTCACAACAGATTCCTACATTAAAGGGCTGCTGGGCTAAGAAATCTCTTCTTTTAAAAGCTTTTTAACAACATCAGGCTTTGCCTGGCCTCTTGTTTTCTTCATTATGCTGCCGACAATGAAGTTAAATGCCCCTTCTTTTCCGGCCTTGTAATCTTTAACAGCATTCGGATTTTCTTTTACGGCCTCTTTTATAACATTGGCTAGATCACTTTCCTTGCTTATCACTTTCAGCTTGTTCTTCTCAACATATTCAGGGACATCAAACGGTTTTTCAATAAGCCTTTCAAGAATTTTTCGGGCATTATTGTCAGTTATCTGCTTTTTTTCAATAAGCGCCAGCAACTGTATAAGATGCTTCGAGTCAAGCTCAATCTCATGAAGCTCCTTTTTGCCGTAGTTAACTACCCTCAAAAGCTCGTGCCTAAGCCATCTGGCTGCAAGCAACGGATTAACTTCCTTTGCGACTTTCTCAAATAAATCAGCCAATAAATATTCGGCAGCAAGTATTTCTGCGTCTATTTTCTCTAATCTTAATTCTTTTATATACCTTGAAATCTTCTCATGAGGCATTTCAGGTATTGATTTTTTGATTTCATTCAGCTGTTCATTGCTGATTTCAATCATTGTCAGGTCTGTGTCAAAAATATAGCCATAGTCTTCCTCGCTTTCCTTTGACCTTTGAAAAATGGTTATGCCCTTTGAATCATCCCATCCGCGGGTTTCCCTAACTTTGATGCCATGGCCTTCCTTGATCAGCTTTTCCTGCCTCCCTGCTTCATAAATTGCAGCGTGCTCAATCGCCTGAAAGCCATTTACATTTTTTATTTCAACACGCTCAAATCCTTCCATGCTAAGATTTACATCCGCTTTTATTGTTCCGGTTTTATTGTCAAAAACATTAAGATAGCTTATTATCGTGTTCAGCTTCTTTATGAATTCCCTGGCTTCTTCTGCAGAGCTTATGTCCGGCTCTGTTACAATCTCACACAAAGGAATTCCTGCCCTATTGTAGTCTATTAAAACGTAATTTTCAAAATGCACCAAGGCGCCGGGGTCCTCTTCCATATGAATTCTTCTCAGCCTTATTTTTTTCCCAGAATCAAGTATTACATAGCCGTTTTCACCGACAGGCACTTCATATTGTGTTATCTGATAATTCTTTGTCATGTCAGGATAAAAGTAAGTTTTTCTTGAGAAATAAAATTCCTTGTTTATCTTGAAATTCAAGGCCAATGCAAGCTTTAATGCATGCTCAACAGCCTTCTTGTTCAATACCGGCTTTGAGCCAGGCATTCCAAGGCATACTTCGCAAGTAGTTGAATTGGGCTCCGCATTCTCTCCAGGAATCTTGCAGCCGCAAAAAAGTTTGCTGTTTAACCGGTTCAATGACACGTGCACTTCAAGGCCGATCTTCATTCTTTTTAAGCTGATGCTGATAGTTTAAATATTCATCGGTGGTTAA
>CAZBFA010000015.1:0-11588 GCA_964491045.1 Candidatus Woesearchaeota archaeon | reverse complement strand
GTCAGGCCGTTGTAAGACTCAATAAGCCCATCAATCATTTCACAGCCAGTCTTTGCCATGCACTTGAGATAGCAGCATGTTTTAAAAGCTTATTTGAAAGATTTCCAATAAGTTTGCAGTTTTTTAGAAATTTTAGCAGCCAGCAGATTTAATCGCTGTGAATCAGGCCATAGCAAGATGCATCTACATTAGTTATTACAAAGTAATAATCTTTACAAAGCAAAATTCATGCTGGCTCTTTGTTTATTTTTCCAGTTCTTTTTTTAGAACCTTAAGAATCTCTTCCCCACATTTGTCCCAGAAATCCAAAATCTCTGCTGCCTGATTAATAGATGTTCTAAACCCGCGATAATTTATATCATGCCTTGTTTGTTTAAACCTATCTAAAGAATTTAATTTAACTTTGTCTTTTATATCAAATTCCTTAAGTATTTCCATGCTCACTTTATGATCCCAAGGTTCAAAACCAATGATGCCCCATTTTGCATCTCCTAATTGCCTAATCGATTCATAAATTTCTCTGAAGATCAATGTCGCAGTATCCTCGGTTAATTTAATGGATTTAATGACTCTAATATTTATCTCTGCAGAATTTATCATTGATTTAATCTTTTCAGCATCTTTTTGTTTGTTTCTAAGTGCTCCCAGCTTAATCCACATGTTTATTGTCTCTTTTTTCATTTTTTTACCTCCAAAAACCCCCATAATAAAATGCCATTTGCAATATTATTAAATACCCCTATGTCTACATCTTCTCTGCTAAACAGATGTATTTGAATTTTTCTCCCGATAATCTTTTCAAATTCTGTGAGCTCCCTCAATCCAGTAATTTGATATTCTTCCGCTTCATCAGATTCTATGGCTATATCGATATCAGAGCCGGATAAATCTTCCCCTTTTCTGAAGCTTCCGAAGAGAACTATTGATTTTGGATTCTTAAAATAATCTATAAGAAATTCAACTAACCCGCTCATGTATATAAAATTTAAGTTATAAACTATTTTGCCTCTTATATAGATCCAATTGGTTTGATTTGCCTTAATCCTCCAAATCTTGCTTAATTTTTCAATAAAAATTAGTCCTGCTTCCCGAAACTCTTCTAAAATCTTGCCTATGTTGGCTTTTGCAACGCTGGCTTCTTTTGCTAAATCGCTTAAGCTGAACTCTTTTTCAGGGTATTTAAATAATACAGCCATTATTTTATTTTTTGCAGTTTCTTCATATAACTTAAGATATTTTTTAGGAACAATAGGTTTTATCATATTACGTATGTAATAAATAAGAACTATATAAAGCTTTCTATGTCATAAATAGCGAGCAAAGAAAGATTCGGTGGCAATTAAGGCAGGTTATTATACTGTGTAAACGACATTATCCACTGGAATATCAGCAGTATCAGTATTATTGACAGCAGCAATGGCGCAAGCCTTATGCTAATCTTTTTCTTTTCTAAAACGGCAGAACACTCCTTGATGATGGATGAGCAAACATTCTCAAAATCTTTTTCGCTGGAAACACCATAATACTTGCCGCCCGTGATATATGCCAAATCCATCAGGGATTTTTCATCTATTGTGGACTTTGCCTCAGTTCCGGCAATCTTTCCGCCTTCTGCAGTTCCCATGCCGATTGTATAGACAATTATCTTTGCAGTGTTCACATAATCCATGGCAATCTCAATAGGCACACCCACAGTTGACCTGCCATCTGTGAAAAGGACTATTACTTTTGGCCTTGTCTCGCTTATCAGCAGATTTGTTGCAGTTATCAAAGCTCCTGCTATGTCGGTTCCGGCAATTTCCCTTATTTCCATCTTGTCAATGCTTTCCCGCGCAGCATCGAAGTCATCTGTCAGCTGCTGCTCAACAAAGCTTGTTCCTGAAAAAGAAATCACTGCAACCCTTGCATCCCGCGGCAGCACATCGACAAATTGATTGGCTGCTTTCTTTGCTGCTTCAAGCCTGTTCGGGGAAAAATCATCTGCAGTCATGCTCGCGCTTGCATCGATTGCAATGATATAATCAACCTTGCTGCTCCTTCCCTCATACCATAAGGTTGAGCCTGATGCAGCAAGCACTAATGAAACAAAAATAAGAAGGCTGACAGAAAATGCCAGTGCATTGTGTGTAATGACATTTGATGTCTTAAACACCCTTGAAACCGCTTCAAAATTTGAAAATTTTAATGCAGCTTTTTTCTTGTATTTCAGATTATAGATGTATGCTGCTATCAATAAAGGAACGCCAAGCAAAAAATACATTATTTCCGGGTCTGTGAATGTTATCTCCATCTCCTGCTCCTCAAGTTGAAAAAGTTTGTTATCGGCTCAACAAAGGACTCATTTGTGTATATCTTTATGAACCCCTGCTTTGCCCTCAAGAATGCATTTTCAACCATTGCTTCCTGTTTCTTTGCATATTCTTCATATCTCTTTTTGACATTGGAGCTTTTCATCGTTATCTGCCTTCCTGTTACAGGGTCTTCTATGGTGACAACTCCAGTGCCGCTCGGCATCTTGCTGTCCCTTACATCCCTTATCATTATGCCTATGGCCTCAAACTTGCCAGCAATCATGTTCAGGCTGCTTTTCCAATCTCCCTTCAAGTTTATGAAGTCAGATATCAGGAACACTATGTCTCCTTTTTTTGCAAATCCTAATAAAAATTCAGCAGCCCTGTTGAAGTTGAAGCTGCCCCCATAAAATCTTGGGTTTGTTATGCTTTCTGAGAACATGTAAAATTGCTTTGGCCCGCTTACAAATGAATACTTGCACCTGTCATTTTCTGAGTATAAGCAAAAGCCAACTGCATCGCCAGTTTTTAAGATTGTATAAGCCAGCGACAATGCAACCTCAGCAACATACTCGCCTTTTAATTTTCCTATGGAGCCAAATTGCATTGTGGAGCCGACATCAATCAGGAAAAAGACATTCACGTTCCTTTCCTCAACAAATTCCCTCACTAATAATTCATTTGCCCGCACAGAAGCTTTCCAGTCTATAAGCCCTGAGTCGTCATCATTTTCAGAATAAGCCCTGAATCCATCAAACTCAAGCCCTTTTCCCTTGAATATGCTGCTGTACTTTCCCATTGCCCTTGATTTTACCGGAGACTTCATGGAAATATCTAAGTTCAATATGTTCCTTGTATCAACATATAGCCTGCTCATGTTATTTTTACTTTGCTTAGAACTTCATCAACTATGGCATCTGTTGTCACTTTCTTTGCCAGGCCTTCATAAGTCAATATTATCCTGTGCCTTAGCACGTCATGCGCAACATCCTTTACATTCTGGGGCACGACAAAATTCTTGCCACTTATCAATGCTTCTGCCCTTGCTGCAATGGCCAGGCTGATTGCTGCTCTTGGCGAGGAGCCATATTCGATATAATAACCATTCTTTACCCCATACTTGTCCGGGTGCCTTGTTGCATCCACTATCCTTGTGATGTACCTTTTCATTTTGTCATTGATCAATATCTTCTTTGCGAGATTCTGCATAGCAAGAAGCTTGTTAGGTGTTATTACAGATTTTATGTTGAAATCCTCAAATCTTCTTGTAGTTATATTCTGGTCAATTATCAAAGATTCTTCATCCATGGAAGGATATCCTATGAATGTCTTGAACAAAAACCTGTCCCATTGTGCTTCTGGCAGAGGATAAACACCAGAACTTTCAATTGGGTTTTGAGTGGCCATCACAAAAAATGGCTTCAGCATTGAAAAAGTCTGCTTGCCTATTGTCGTCTGCTTTTCCTGCATAGCCTCCAATAAAGCGGACTGCACTTTTGGCGGCGCCCTGTTTATTTCATCAGCAAGCACAAAATTAGAGAATATCGGGCCCTTGACAACATAGAATCCTTTTTCCCTGTTGTATGCTGTTATCCCGACTATGTCAGTGGGCAATAAGTCGACAGTAAACTGCATTCTTGAAGTATTGCATCCTGTTGCCTTTGCCAATGCGCGCATGATTATTGTTTTTGCAGTCCCTGGCAGCCCCTCAATCAGGACATGGCCATCAGCCACCAGAGCCCTGAGCAACGTATGTATTACATAGTCCTGCCCGACAATCAATTTCTTGAGCTCTTTTTTTATATTGCTTAAATCCTTGCTGCATGACTTGATATCCATATAACTATTGGCTGAATTTGGCATATAAATACATTTTCTGTAACTTAAAAATAGCTACAAAGATATTTATATTATAATATACAGCATACAGTATATGGAATTGCTGAAAAACTTGTTCAATCACAAAAAAAGGCCAAAAATAAGGCGGGATCATGACAAATTGAAGAAGCAGGCGCTGGCCAAATTAAGCTATGCAGTCCATAAAAAGAATGATGCAGCATTTCTTAATTCTCTGAAGGAATTCTATGCAGAATTTTTCCATATCAGGCATGAATTTACTTCTGCTGAATTTTTAAGCGCAATAAAGAATAAAAAAGTTAAAAAGGATGTTAAAAGCAAATTAATCAGCCTGACCAACAGCATTGACGAGGCATATTATTCGGCAGAAAAAGTTGGCAAGGACAAGCTGAAAGAGCTGTACGAAGCAACAAAACAAGTCATTCTTGATTTATGACTATTCCTTCCTGATTTTCTTTTTATATTGAACCGGATTTTTTATGTTCCTGCAAAAAAAATCAGGCTTGCACACATTCAGGTCTTTGTAATATGAAGCATTGTCGCAGTTCGGAGGCATGATGTCTTTTTTTTGCTTCTTGCACCAGCTGATTTGGCTTCTGATGTATCCATCTTTGAGCGTTTCATAATTCTTTTTGTTCCAATCATCCATCATGCCGGCTATGTCATCATATTCATATCCGGACTGCCTTAAAAAATTCATCATTGCAAACAATGCCCGTTTTCTTCCATCTGTCTTTACCCCGGCAAGCAGATCCAGCATGCATGGCGGAAACAAGTCTGGCTTTATTGCAATTTTTGGCCTTTCATAGTCTGTTTTCTTTGATGCATTTTCATGAATCTCCCTTGGCTTGTTCTTTTCATGCCAGTCAAATGCCTGCACCATCAGGCTGCTTGCTTCACCTGCAGCAATGTCCTTTTTCAGGAATTTAACGCCGATTTCAACATTTTCCATCTTTGCCATCTTCAATTCAAATTTCATCAGGTCATTTTTTTTTATTGGCACGCTCACCAGCCCGGTCTTTTCATTGATTGAATAAGGGGCCCTGAACAAGTGCCTGCTCGATATCAATATTGGATCAATATCAACAACACAGAATGGATCAAGAACATTATTTTTTACTGCATCTGATGCTTTTTTTCCGCTTGCAGTAACTAATTCACTGACACTGCTTAATTTGAGAAGCTCTTTTCTCAGCTCATCCCTTATCATATTTTTTAAATAAGCTGCAACAACCTTCGTTGCTTCAGGAAATAAAAGCCTTGTTTCTTTCTTGTTGATGTATTTTGGAAATGATTCAAATGGTATTATAATATGCATTCCACTGCCCCCGCTGAACTTGATGCTATACCCCTTTATGTCGTAAAATTCAAGTGCATCAAGCAGTAGTTTAGCGCAGGCCTTTGCATAACTTAGATATTTTGTGTCAACATCCAAAAGCAAGTCCCATCCAACCTTAAAATTATCAAGATTCTTTTTTTCCTTTCCAAGAATCAATGGATCACTCCATCTTTCCTCAGAAAAATGAAATGAAGTTGCTCCCTGCCTTGCCAATTCCAGCACATCGCCATCAAACTGCAGGATATCGGGTCTTTTTCCAAAGCCAGCATCGCCAAATTTAATGCCAACCTCCCTGTTTTTTGCTGCTTCAACAATTTCTCTTTGTATGTCTTTCCTGCCGTAATGCTTCAAGATTTTAATGTCCATTTTGCCAGAAATAACTAATGGGCAATAGGATTATTTAACTTTATCCATATTGAGATTCAATGTTGGAATTTCTGCCAAAAAGTATTTAGCACAACGGCATCCTGCCAAAAGGCAAGGTTTAACAATAAAAAGATATAAATTTTACTTTACTGCTGAATTGTCCATGAAAGCTGATTATTTTTATCAATGCCCTGCATGCATCAGCAGCATGTTAAATTGCTTTTCAAGCTCTTCAGCATACATCTTTAACTGAGTTGATTCCCGTTCTATCATCTTTCTTGCGTCATCAAGCTTTTTTCTTATGATGACCTTGCTGCCGACATCAACCAGCACATTGCTTGTATTCTGCATTTTTGCCTGTATGAATATTCCTTTGCCAACAGAAACCAGCATTTCATCGTCTTTTTTTAATTCAGCCAATTTGGACAGGCTCTCATGCAATGTATGCATCTCATTGTATTCCTGCTTTACCAGATTAAGCTGCTGCTGCATCTGCTGCAGTTCTTCATTCGAAACGCTTAAAGTTTCCTCACTATTTGGATTGTTTTTTTGCTGCGGCATTCTTTTTCACAGGCTTTTCTTTTCTTGCCTTTTTTTCCTTTGCTGCTTTCTTTTCTTTTTTATCTTTTAGCAATCCTTGTTTATCCAGCATTGCCAGAATTTCTTTCTTATCAGAGTTTTTTTTAACATCTAAAGTAATGTTCAATGGCTCAAGATGAGAAATGTTGCATCTCTTTCTTGTCACCTCTCCTTCAATGAGGACAAAACTGTCATCTATCCTTTCAAGCACTACGCAGTATCTTCCAGCTTCCTTTCCGGCTATTTTCATGCACACTCTTCCAGCATCGTAAAGCATTTTTTTAATCCCCCTATACCAGCCTTGCCATTCTTTTTAATTCATTTCTCATGCACTCAGAGCACAAGTTTCCGCCATAAGGCCTGTTTGGCTTTTTTTCGCTCTTGGCTAAGTCATTGAATTTGCTTGCGCCCAATCTCGGCATCCCTTTTAATGTTCTTCCGCAAGAGCCGCATCTTGCTATTTTTGGGTAAGCCCTTTTCATAACCACCTTAACCCTGTTTCCGGGTAATTTTACTCGTATTTTTCTCAGTCTCATTTTAATGCACCTTCAACCATTTCCTTAATAGGCTATTAAAAACTATCGAAAATACCAAATATGCAAGTATCCACCCATTGATGGCAAGCCAGCTGCCTGGAGAGCCAAATAATGCTATCGGGCTGCCCCCATTGCTGTAAAAATTTCTTAGGTATGTGAATACCAACAGCAAGGGCACCAGTGTTATTATCATCGGTATCATTGTATGCTTCAAGGGCTCTGAAAAGCCGTGCTTGAGCTGCTCTTTTTGCAGTTCCATCAGCTTTTGAGGATTGTCTTTATGCAGTTTCATTTCCTCGCGCAGCCTTAAAGATTCTTCCTTGAGCCTTTTTAATTCGACCTGGTTGCTTGTATATTTATAGATTAAGACAGTTGCCAATGTGATGATAAATGTCAATATTGCCAATCCATACAATGGATGAAACTTTAACAATGCTCCAATTGTACTGTCCAATAATGCGATTGCCATTTTATTCAGAGCCACCCATCATTTTTCTAAGCATCGGATGCATGTCCATCATATGCTCCTGCGCAATATGCTCATATAATTGATAAACTATCATTACAGCCAATAATATTCCAGTGCCCCTGCTCAAAGCGCCAAGTAAATCTGCTGATGCTGCCAAAAATCCGACAGCAGCCCCGCCCATCACTGTCAATGGCAGTATATAGCGAGAAAGTAATTGCTCAATCACTCTTGGATCTCTTCTGAATCCGGGAACTTGCAATCCTGATGAAATTATCTGCCTTGCCTGATTTTCAGCATTCATTCCAGATGTCTGAACCCATAATACAGAAAATAAAACAGAGCCGCCAATCATGAACAATGCATAAACTCCTGCCTGCGCAAATATTCTCCAGTTGAATGTTGCAGACCTTATGAGCTCGCCAATAATGTCAGGCCCAAACAGCCATGCAACTATCCCCGATGTCGGCACATTTCCAGTAAATGTCCCCAAGATAGGCTTTCCCCATCCTTCAAGCAGTCTTGCCCATAATTGAATGTTTGCAAGCAATGCAGCTATTAATATTACTGGTATGTTTGATGTGTATAAAAATTTCAACGGCCATCTTATTCCATATCCCCTTATCCTTCCAAAGGATAGTGGCACTTCAACCTTCATTGACTGGACGTAAACAGCGATTACAAATATTAGGATTGTTGCTATGATTGCTGCAACAGCCAGGCCAGCTGTTTGCAGATTTCCTGCAATCAATGACCTGAAAAATACCCAAACCTGGCCGATTGGATCGCCGCCAGTTCCCAATGCCCATGTTCCAGCGCTTGACAATGGAGAAAATGCCCTCACTATAATCTGGTCTGCAACTCCAGCAACTATGAACAGGCTTATTCCAGAGCCAAATCCCCATTTGCTGACTACTTCATCCATGAACATGACAAGCAAGCCGCCAATAACTAACTGCACTATCAATATAAATTCCATCATCCTGAATGAAGAGGGCAATAATCCTGCTTCAGGGGCAAGGCCCCCCATCAACACGTAAATAGCACCCTCAAATATTATGAAAAATACAGCCAAGACTTTTTGCAGGCCTTGAAAAAAAGCCCTGCCTTCATGGCTCGTGGTGTCAAATTTTACCAATCCAGAGCCTTGCAAAAGCTGCAATACTATTGATGCAGTGACCAATGGCCCGATTCCCAATGACAATAAGCTGCCAAAGCTTGCCCCAAGTATTATGGACAGCTGCTCGAACTGCTGCAGGCTATTTTGGCCAAGGCCATATAATGGTATTAATGACAGCACAAAAAAAGCAACCAGCATCAGCAAGGTCCATTTTAATTTTGCCTTGAATCCGATGTTTTTTTGCTCAGGCCTCTTGACCTCCGGCAAATTAGTCAATAAAGTTTTAAAATCAACCATCTTATTCCTTCAATACAACATCCCCGCCAGCCTTTTTGATTTTTTCAATCGCGCTTGCTGAAGCGCTGCTGACAAGGACCTTTAGTTTTTTAGAAACAAAACCGCCGCCAAGCAGCTTTCCATAGCCTAATTTTGCAAGGTCGATTTCACTTTCATTGAATCTGCTCAAATCTCCAACATTGATGGCGTTCACTTCTTCAACCTTGCTGCCATGCCTTACAAACCCATGCTTGCCAAAATAAGTGTTTCCATATTCCTTTAAAACCCATGATTTTCTCTGGTCAGCCCGCTTTCCGGTTCCTGCCATTCCAAATCCGCCGCGGTTTCCAGAACCGCGATGCTTCTTCCTTGAACCCCATCCATGGGTTTTGTATCCGCGAAACCTTGTGTTTTTCTTTCTTTTTCTTATCATCTTAAAGCATCTTCCTTATCAATTCATTTATTTTTTCTTTCCTGTACCCAAGCGAGCCGCCCATTGAGAACGGCTTTTTGATTCCATGCCTTTCAAAACCTCCTGTAGGGGGCTTCAGCCTGAAATATGGCTTTAATCCAGGTACGTCTTTCAAAGATTTCTTGAAAGCAAAAAATTCCTTTGTAAAACCGCTGTAATCCATCTTTGTCTTGCTTTTCAAATATTCTCCAGTCAATGCCTTGTTGCCGGTAACTCTTCCCCTTTTTTCAAGCAATAATTTGAATGTTTCCTCATCAATCTCCCCCCATGTGACATAATCTTTTACCTTGGCGAGCATTCCTATTATTGAATCAGTGCTTGGAACAATAATGCATGAATTTTTGTTGTACAATCTGATCATCCTCATGGTTTCATCTATCTTCTGCTTCAGCTTGTTTGCTCCGCGTATCCTCACAACAGCTATTTTTTTGTTTTCCATTTTACATGATGCCTAATTTTTTTATGTCCTCTTCCCTTATTTTTACTTTTGACAGCATTTTCAATGCCTCAAAGCAGGCCTTTGCAAGGTTTATTTTTGTCCTTGCCTGCCCGAATGTTTTTGAATATACATCCTTTATCCCGGCCAATGCCAAGATCTTCTTGCAATCTTTTCCAACAACAAGGCCTGAGCCTTTTGGAGCAGGATACAGCTCTACAATTATGCTCCCGCATTTCCCGACAACTTTTATCGGAATTGAATGAGGCTCCCTGCAGCCGCATTCCCAGCTGCCGCAGCCTCTCTTTATTTTTATCAGGTTTAATTTTGAATTTCTAATTGCCTTTTCCTTTGCAGGAACTGTCTCCTTTGCTTTTCCCAGGCCAATGCCCACATGCCCGTTAGCGTCTCCAACAACCACCATTGTTGAAAACTTTGGCTTGTTTCCTTCCTTGGTTTTCTTTTGAGTCTGCTTCCAGACGCTTCTTTTTCCGCCGCCAAACTTGCCTTTTGACTGTCCAAGGTCTATCATGTCCTGGCTTAGGTCTTTTATGAAAAAATCAACCATCTCTGCTTCCAGAATATTCAGGCCATTGTCAAGTATGAAATCTATGCTCGCTATTTCGCCCTGCTTTACTTTTCTCCCCAGATCTGTTTTTGGCTTCCAGGATTCTGCGCTGAATGATGATGTCCTCTTCTCAACAGCAGCTGCCTGGGGGATTTCATTTGCCTTGATTTCTTCTTCAACCATTTTAACCACGCATTATTTTCTCCTTTGCCTCTGCAAATGCCTTTGGCATTTCTTCCGGCTTAATATTTAATTTTAAATAATTGCTGAACAATTTTTTGTATTTTTCCTGGTCAAGCTTTTTTGCATGGCTTGCTATATGCTCTCCATTTAACCTTGCTTCGCTTGGAAATGCCTCTTTGCTATGGGGTATATCCAGGCCGCCATCAATAGCGCCTTTCAATGCAGCGAACAAAACTCCGCCATTGACCGTTCTTCTTAGCCCTACATCAAATATAAGGCTGCTTATTTTATCTTTTTTTGCTTTCACAGCCATCAGCAATCCAAGCAGGTATGCAGCGCTTATGTTGCTCCTGCTGTAAAGCCAGCCATATTTCTTTAGCTCATTTGAATGCGCTGACACCAAAACCTTGTCGCCGGCAGCATGGTATTCAACAACCTGAAGCATTATGTTCTTTGATGATATTCTTGCAACTAGCCTTGGCTTTGCCGAAGACAACAGCCTGAGCCTTGCCTTATAGTCCGTTTTTCCTTCTTGCTTTCTTCTTTGTATCATCTTATTTTTAGCAGCTTATTTTCTTCCAGGTACATTCTGACGTGCCTTTTGTTTCTGAAAAAACCGCCGCCGACCTTTTTGTAAACAACCCTGAAATCTTTTGGGTTGAGATACCTGTTTCTTTTCAGGTATTTTATATAATTTCTTTGCAGCCTTATCCGGCTCATCCATGCATCCTTGTCACTTAGCCTTGCTGTTCTTTTTCCTTTTTTCAGGCCCTCCCCATTCTGCCTGCCCTTTCTCTTTTGGATCAATCTTCTTCTGAACCTGAAGCTGCTTATTCCTTTTTTTTGCCTGGCTTTTATCGCGCCGATAATGATTAAGCCCTTGATGTCCTGCTTTGTTATTGCTTCCTTTATCTCATCAAGCTTGTCATTGTCAAATATTACTTTGTCTACTCCGACATCAAGCACCTTTGCTGCAAGTATTCTTTTGTTTCTTAAGTTCATTTTTGCTATGCCCTTTTCTCAAGCACTTTTTTCTTCATTTCTTTGTGCTCTGCCGCAGTCTTTTCCGCAGCAGTTTTTTCTTCGCTCTTTATGGCTT
>CAZBFA010000014.1:7801-11788 GCA_964491045.1 Candidatus Woesearchaeota archaeon | reverse complement strand
GCAAGAGTTCCTGCTCCCCAGGCAGGCCACAGCATTTACCATGATGGCAGGCGTCTTGGCCTTGCTTTGATTCCGTGCGGGTTTCAAAATGAGCGTTCTAGAATATTGATTGGCGCTGGCGGTCTTATAGAAGTTGAGAAGCTGTTGAATGAAATAAAACAGACCGGCCTGACTCATGAACGTTTTGGCCTGGATTACAATGCAACAGTTGTCCAGCCAATTCACAAGAAAGAAGAAGAAGAAAGCCAGAGGCTGCGCAACAAAATTGGCAGTGTTTGCACTGGTGTCGGGCCCTGCAGAAGGGACAAACTAATGCGGGCAGAAAATGTATTGTTTGCAAAAGATATCAAAGAGCTTGAAGCTTACTTGACCGATACTACTAAAGAAATGCTTGATGTTCTATACAATAAGGGCTCTGTTCTTCTTGAGGGAGATCACGGGGCAAAACTTGATTTAACTCATTCAGGGGAATTTCCCTATGTTACCAGCAGGAGCGTTAATGCAGCAACTGTCTTGGGGGAAGCAAATCTCGGGCCGAGGGAAGTCCGGGATATTTATCTTGTTTTAAAGCCATATGTAACAAGAGTCGCTCCTGGCCCACTGGAAAAAGAAATTTTTGATGAAAAAGCTCTTGATTGGGCGCATTCAACAGGCGGTGAAACAGGGACAGTAAGCAAGAGATCCAGGAGGCTGGGTGATTTTGAATGGGATAATGTTAAAAGAGTTATTCAAGCAAACTCTGTGACAAAAATAGCAATAACTCACATGGACTGCTTTGATGTATTTTCGCACCTATCTGATTTTCCTTCAGAAAGGCATTTTATGTCAAAGTTGTATGGTGAAATTTTAACCAAGCAGCCTTATCCAAGGCTTGATTTATTGTCTTACGGCCCAAAAACAGAAGATATAATTCCGGGTTCTACATATCATGTGATATTTTAAACTGACTCGAGCTTACAATGAGCAAAAAAAATGTTGTAATTGTTGGTGCAGGACCTGCAGGATTGGCTGCCTCATATTATCTTGCAGGGAAAGCGGATGTGAAACTGATTGATGCTGGTGTTTTTGCCAGGCAAAGAACCTGCCCAAGCCCGCATATATGCATAAGGTGCAACAAAAAAACAGGCATTTGTTCCAAGCTGGAGGGCATTGGCGGCGCTGGAACATTTTCTGATGGCAAATTTCTTTTTGAGACTATTTTCGGCGGAAGAGAGGTGGGCAGCAATCTGATAGAATATCTTGGGGATCGGGAAGAGGAAAGGCATTGGATAAGCAAGGCCAAGGAATTCTTCTTGAGCTATGGCATCCCGCGCCCAGATATTGATAAAGAAAAGAAAAGAAAAGCAATGGAAATAGACAGGGTGGCAAGAATAAATGATATGGACTATATTTTTGCTGCTCAGTCTCATGTTGGCACTGATAAATTGCCTGAATTGATAGAAAATATTGAAAATGATCTTGTTAAAAACGGCGTTGAAATAATAACAAATGAGCGCATCTTGAGGTTTGATGATTCCAAAGTTTATTCAAATACAAAAGAATACTCTTATAATTCCCTGATACTGGCTCCTGGGCGAGTTGGCGCAAACTGGCTCGAAAAAGCTCTGAAAGAAAACAAAATACCTGTTGATTACAGGGCGGTTGATATAGGATTTAGGATAGAAACTGATGCGGCCGTGCTTGAGCATTTGTGCAGTGTAAGTCGTGATGTTAAATTAAGCTTTAGGCTTCCATGGAATGGAGATTTGATAAGGACATTTTGTGTCTGCCCAAATGGAGTTGTTACGCGTGAAACTTACGGAAGTTTCAATCTTGTAAACGGCGCTTCAGATTCAGACCCTTCAAAGCAGACTTCAAACACAAACTTCGCTTTGCTGATGAGCCTTCCTTTGAAGAAGAAAGCAAACCCAAACAATTATGGGGATCATATTGCATTGCTTTTCCACGATGCCGGTGTTGACAAGCCGGTTGTTCAAAGGCTGGGCGATATAAACACCCATAGAAGAAGCAGGGAAGAAAAGCTTAATGAATACCGGATAAAGCCCACATTGAGTGATGTTTTCCATGGTGATGTTGGGATAGGAATGCCTTATAGAATACAGCATGGCCTGCTTTATGGCATTGAAAAATTGAGCGCTCCTGGCCTGATGGAGGGATTGAACCAGCCAAGCACATTGGTTTATGCTCCCGAATTGAAGAGGAATGGTTTGAAAATTAATGCGGATAAATATCTGCAGGCAAAAGAGGGGATTTATGTTGCCGGTGATGGGGCTGGCATGACAAGGGGCATTATCACGGCTGCTGCATCAGGGTTTCTTGCTGCAGAGGGCATATTGAATGGTTCGAGCAAGTAAGGATTTTATCTGGAGAAGATTCTTGTTAATCCTGCATACCATGGCGCATTGGCGATGTTTGACTTTATGCTGCTGCTTAGGAAATAGTGCTTGCCGACTGCATCCTTGTATTTTAAATCAACATCAATCTGCTTCTTGTACAGCATCTTGCCTTTTATTGGGATGACCACAACGTACTTGCCTTCAAGCTCATCAATCTCAAGCCTGTTTAATTTTCCGATATTTATCGTGACATTATTTATTTTTGTGTTTGTTGTTATTTCCACTGTTGCATTGTCTGGCTCATTGTATTTTAAATCCGGAGCAACATCACCTTTTAACATTACAGCAGGCTTTTTGACAACAGTGACATATTGCTTTAGGTATTTTGCATCGCCATTGTAAGCAACCTTTATTAGTGCGTCTCCGCTGGACTTGAAATTTCTGGCTATGATCTTGTCTTTTTTTTCGCCAATCAAAAGGGCCATGTTGCTGCATTCATTTAAAGTGCATATTTTGACTTCCTTCAAGTTTTTGTTGCCTGTATTGGCTACGCTGCAGTAAATCAGCGCCATCTCATCAGAATAAACATATTCTTTTCTTATTTCGCATTTTGCATCAACATCAGGCAGCAGCTCTTTTCCCCCTTCTTTTGCAATGCTCAATTCATCTATGATGCCCTGGGCATATTCAAGGTCATATTTTTCATATATGCCTGCATACCTTATTTTGCTGCTTGCAGCATAATTGTAATCATCAACGATTTCAATTTCTGATGTGTAAACATACCTTTCATCCTCAACTTCAGGCATCTGCAGCATGAAATATATCTTCCCCCTTTCTTTTGGCCTCAAAAGAATGCTTTTCGATGTTTCCCCCTCATAAACTCCCGGGGCCTTTCTTATCCTTAATGTTACAGGGGCATAGTATTGGTTGATATTCTCTATAGCCACTTCAACAGGCACGTAACTGCCAAAGCTTGCTTCTTCAACAAGAGGACTTATGCTGAATTCAACCAACCTGTTTTCTTTTCCAAGTATTTTTGTTATGTTTGCATCTATGCTTAATGGATATGTCAGCATGTTTACATTTTTTGATTTCCACGTGTAGCTTGCAGCAGGCTTTCCAGAATCAACAGAGTCAAAAAATTTGACATGGCTTGGGTCAATCCAGCCGTATTGGCCATATGTCACGTCAAACGGCACCCACCCGTGTCCTGGGAAATAAACTTCTGCCCAGCCATGGTTTCCAAACTTGTTTCCTATATTGGTGTATGCTATCCCTGTGACAAATCTTGCAGGTATTCCTAAAGACCTTGCCATGGATATGAACAGGTTTGTCAGCTCATCGCACACGCCGTATTTATTCTGTAAAACCCAGCTTGACTTTTCAGTAACTTCTTCTGTCAATGTATTTAATGAGTAATTTATGTTTTTGTTTGTCCATTCTGCCAGCTTGAACACCGCCATGTAATAATCGGTTTCGCCTTCAACAATGCCTGCAGCTGTTTTCTTTATTGCATCATTAATATCTATGAGGTCTGTTGGTGTTATGTATTTTGTCATTTCACCAGGCAGTTCAATCAAAGGAAACCCTATCTTTTTGTCAATTTTTATGAGCTCATTTGCCATTTCCATGTCATATTCTGCAGAAA
>CAZBFA010000014.1:0-7748 GCA_964491045.1 Candidatus Woesearchaeota archaeon | reverse complement strand
TTTTCATTCATTATGCCTGTCGGGCTGCTGAAATATTTTTTCCCAATTGTCTTTTGCATGAAACTGTCTGGAAAGTTGAACATTATCGAGATTGTTGCGCTGTCCAGCCTTGCATTCGGGCCTGTTGCAACAGAATCAGCAAATGAGGATACATTGACCTTGATAAAAAGCTTTTCAAAATCATTGTAGTTTTCTATGTTTCCGTTTGCGGCAGCTGAAAGCAATATACCAAGCGCTGCAATTGTGATAAAATTAATTATGCTCTTTTTTTTCAGATTATTCACCTCGAATGGCGCTTCTAAAATTATCTAAAAATTTTGTGAAATCATATTTTTTTACTGCCCCGCCGCAAGCGCGGTCGTGGCCCCCGCCATACCCATTGATGCCTATAAGTGATTTTTCAAGATATTTTCTTGCATTATCGCCGCGGACGCTAAGCCTCATCTCGTTGTCCTTTTCCCTGGCAACAATGATATATCTTTTTGGGAACTTATACAGCAGCTCATTTGCCAGCTCGCCGGTAAAGCTGAACTTGTCAGAAGCATAAGAAAATACGAGCAGCTTGCCCTCATTTTTTTCCTTGAGCGCCTGGTCCAGAAGCTCATAATATATCTTGTAATTTTTTTCAAATGTTTCTTTCAATGTTGGATCGCTGAGCACATCATATGGGCTTTTCATCTGCTCAACTAGCCCCACGCATTTTTTTACTTCAGCGCTGTTGCCTTTCAATATTGCTGAGAATATTCTTGTGAGCTTTCCAAAATTTTGGCTGAACATGATCTTTGCCGGATTTTTTGTGCGCTTTATCAGATCCGGATATTCTTTCTCAAGCTTTTTCATGAAGCCTGGCAGCTGCCAGTCTGCTATTATGCCTATTGCGGCAAGCCATTCATCCTGCTTTACAATGTCATGGCATATTTTTGTTGTTGCAGAAGAGTCTTTTTTGTTTTTCATCCTTGGGTTAAAATAATAAATACCCTTAAGGTCTTGTATGGGGTGGTGGTCTATGTATACAATCGGCTTGTCAATCTTGTCAATAAGCTCTTGCTCGACAATCGGCTTGTCAAGTATAACTAATAAGTCAAATGAATGCTTTCTTATGTTTTCCAGGAAATTAATGCCTAATTTTGGGGCTGTTTTTACCGGTATGCCATTTCCGTGCTTGAATTTTCTTTTTAGCAATAGAAATGAACATAAGCCATCAGCATCATCATCATAAAGATAAAGCGGATTCTCTGCTCTTCCAATTATTTTTTTTATTTCTTCAAGCTCGGTTTTGGCCTTCATTGTAGTTGGTTCAAAAAAATTCCTTTAGCATCTTGTCAACGTGTTCCTTGTTCCAGCCCTTTGAAATTAGCGCAAATCTTATCTTGTCCGGCCTTGTGCCTTTTTCTGCAGCCATCTTGATGTATGTCCTGAGCAGCGCTGTTTCTGTTTTTGTGCTTCCCTTTTCCCTCTTGTCCATATACTCTAAGTTTGCCATTCTTGGTTTGTTGGAGGCTTTGTTTGTATTTAATGATTGCCTCTCTTTTCCCTCCCTTTTTGCAAAATAAAAATCACTTATATCTGCAGCAGGGCTTTCTCCCCGCAATTCCCTGACCTCTGTCTTTTTGCCCTGCGATACTGTTATGGTCTTTGCAGTGCCGAACAATTCTTCTTTTTTCCTTTTGAAGTACCAGAATGCAGCTATTACAGATATCGCAATAACTATGGCTATTATTATGATTATCGATCTGGTGTTGGATTTCTTTTCTTGCTTTGTGCATAATCTGTTCACGCACATTTCTCCTTCTTGGCATGTTACATCCAGAGAGCAGCTTTTGCAGTCTTCACCAGCATCAACAGCGCCATTTCCGCATTTTGGAATCTCCTGTATCACTTCAGCTCCAGCAACGTTAACTTGCCAGGATGTTGAAACCGTACCCAGACCATCAGAAACATCAACCTTTATTGTATGTATTCCTACAGTATCCCCTGTAAACGCATAGCTGTCAGCATTTTCAGCAGCCAGCGCGTTGTTGAAGTACCATTTGACGTTTAAAGTGTCATTTTCCGGGTCTGATTTTGTTATTGTGAATGTTTTTGCATCTCCTTGATTTAATGAGATTGATTTTTCAGCAGGATCTGCAGAATTTATGATTGGCAGTTGGTTGTCTACATCGCCTATCAGCTCAAGATAAACTGTATTGCTTGAAGCAGCCAGCCCAGAAGGGTCTGTCGCTGTAAATACCACGCTGTCTGTCCCTAAGAAGTCTTTCTCCGGGGCCAATATTGCAATTCCGTCCGGGTCCATTGTGACAGTAACATGGCTGCCCGCAACGCTGGAGGTATATGTTAACTTGTCCTTGTCTACATCTTCAAAATACTCATTTACCTTCACTGTCATTTGGGTGTTTCTGACCCATGTCCTGTTTTCTATCTTCTTTGTTAATGTGGGTTGGTCATTCACACTTGTTACGTTCAGCAGCACATAATTGCTTGTGTTGCTTAATGCCCCATCTGATGCAGTAAATCTCATCTCCCGAACACCGCTAAAATTATTTGCTGGCTTTATTGTTGCAATTCCCGTATTGCTGTTTATGCTAACTTCAATGTCATCTGCAGATGAAGCCGTGTAAGTGAAGGTATTTCTCTTTTCAGTGTCGCTGAAATACATGCTTAGATTCAATGTGTTATTTGATGTGTCTTCTGGCCAGGTCAGGTTTGGTATTATGCTGTAGACTGGGGCCATATTGTTTATTTTTATTGGTATGGCTATTGAAATATTTTCATATATTGCAGAATTATTGCTCACAGTCACATTTAGGTATCCAGCAAGAGTATCTTCAAAGTTTGATGTGATAAAGTCATATGAATATTTTGTGAAGTTTGTTGATGAATTAACAAGCAATAAATAATTTTCCTCAGAAAGGTTCTTATAGTAAAAATAAACTGCGCTTGCATTTCCATTTATATCAGAACCGAATGACAGCGTAACTTCTATCCTGCTTGTTCCACTTAGTACTGCATTGGAAGATGGGCTGTCTATGCTTGTGCTAAAGCCATATATAACCGGCAGGATTAACAATAATGCCAAGAAAGTCAAAAACATCACCTTTTTCATATTCTATATTATTTTTGCTGAATTTAAATAGCTTTTTATGTGAAAATCAGGCATTTTTTGGCCAAGCGAATTGTTATAAAGCTAATTTTTGTATAGTTATAGCATGGTAGAAAGGCTAACCAAGGACGATGTTGGAAAAATTGTGTCTTTTGGGTTAGAAAGGAAACTAACTTTTTTTGAGAGAATCTTTGGCTTTTCCAGGGCTTATGGAAGAGTTCTTGATGTCAAAGAAGGCTGTTTTACATTTGAATTTCATCCTCTTTATCCAATAACATCCAATGATATAACTACAATAAGGCTCATTGATTATTCAAGGATCAATGATCTAGAGCTTTATGAATAATAGGCTATTTTTTGTATTATTTGCCAAAGACATTGACAATTTCATCTTTTTTTACATGAAACCTCGAAATACTTTGGTCTGCCGTGTTATTAAGGCCAATAACCAGTGTTCCATCCTCTTGTGGCTCAAGCAAGACCAATTTGGCCAATCCAATATCACTAGTCAATGGCGCTACATCTTCTCTCGATACAATGCATCCTTGCGGTTTTTTAACACCATTGAATTTTATCAGATATTCATTTGAGAAGGTGGGCCCATCTGTATAATATGCACATCTCAAATATGGGCCTTGCCTTAATTTTGGCATTTTCTATATTCAAATTGATCTCTATTTAAATCTTTTTTTGTATCTTTTAAGTTATAAAAAACAGAGGACAAAAAAGACAGACATGCGCATAGGATTTATAAATAAAATTTGATTATTCTGGTTAATAAGCAAAAAAGAAGGTGTTTGCCTTCTTTAGCCGGGGTGAAAATAAATCATATAGTATGGACCATGGAGGTGTTGGTATGGAAGTTAACTTTGATGGGATAAGCATTGAGGAGATAAGCGAGATATTCAGCCGGCAGCTGATGCTGTTGCCATTAGGGATGAAGCTTGTTAATAAAAACAATAAAGGAGGGAAAAATGGAAAAAGATGGGATATATTCAAGAAAAATTAGGGAAGAGCTGGTGGACGATGATGAGATAACTCTGGCTGAATCTGGCTTCATGGAAGGATATTGCTCATAGTTAATAGTTTATTTTATCTTTTTTTAATTCCCACTCTTTGAATGGATGTATCGCTTCTTTTCCGTCAATTTGAATAATTTTGACTTGTTCTTTTTTGGAAATGCCATTTATCACATCATAGACGAACTTGTCATCAAAATGGGTGTGGGCAGCATCGTCTCTTGTGCATCCATAATATGCTCTTTGCATCTTTTGGCACACTAAAAATTTTATTAGATGCATTTGATTGTTATGCTTTTTTCTTTGCACATGTACAGCTTTCTATTTATCTCTACCATTGGCGCGATTTCCCGCCCAACAGCCAAGTCGGCGTATTCACTTGAGGAGATAGATTCATATGGCTTTATTTCTTTGTCTATGAACAAAGATTGGCTTGTCTCTTGCCCTGTTTCGGTCCATCTTACAAGCATTTTTTTTATTGTGTGTAAGCCAGTATTGTTTATGTAAATAATGTTTTCATTGCAGCCGGCAGCTATCTTTATGTCAGCGCACTCAAGGCTTGATGCAAGCCCGCTTATCACCTTGCTTGTGTCTTCCTTTGCCCTTGTTCTGGCCCAGGAATAAACAGCAAACATGGATACAATTACAAATCCTATCAGAAGCAGTGTTTCAATCAGCGTATACGCACCTCCTTTTTTTTGCATATGTTTAATGTTTTATCCAGATATAAAAGCCTTTCCTAGAATTTCAAAAACCTGTCTTTTGAGTCTTTTTTCATCAACAGCACTACCCTTGAATTTTCCTTTTCATCTATAATCTTTAGATTGTTCAATCTTGCAATCTTCATGCTGAATTCTTTTATTTCCTTGTGCAATGGCATATCTTCATATTTCAGCCTGTACTGCGCATATCCAACTGGCATCGCTGCCTTGACTTCTAGAAATTTAAATCCAACATTTCTCAGCAAGGCAGCATACTCTTCTGGTTTTATCATGTTTATTCCTTTGTATAAGGTTAACCTTATAGTGCCTCGTTTGAAGTGCTTCAGCAGGCCCAATGATATTATTATCTTGTTCCATGCATTTTTGTCAAGCGGCCTGCAGACCTTGCTGAATGTTTCTTCATCAGGCGCTGGCAGCGTTATGTAAATCTGCGTTGGCTGGTGCTTTGCCAGTTTTTTTACCATTTCTGGAAAAGTGCCATTTGTCACAACAAAAGAGGTCATGCCTTTTTCATGTATCAAGTCTATTAATTCAGGCAGTCTTGGGTATAGGCAAGCATCGCCAGTCAGGCTTAAGGCAACATGTTTTGGCTCTGTGCTTTCCAGCAGGCGTTTTTTGTTTATCTTGTCATATCCAAAATATCCTATCAGGGCTTTTCTTTGCTCTTTTATGAATTCATCCAGTATATCTTTTGGGTTGTCCAGAAAACTCGCTTTCTTTGCGTTGTAATCTATATCCCGCCAGCACCATTGGCATCTCAGTGAGCACACGTCTAGAGTTACGGTTGCCTGTATGCATCTCCAGCTGTTTATGCCATAAAACTTGTTTTTGTAGCATACGTCTGTTCCTTTTATGGCAGTCTTGCAGTACTGGCAGGTTTTAAGTGCAGAATGGTTTCCAATCAGGCGGTAGCCTTGCTTTTCCAGGATTGATTTTCTTTCATTTAAACCCATGGCACGATGAAAAAATTGGGTTTATATAATGTTTACTGTTGGTTGTTTTGTCTGTTGCATATACCCAATTATCTCGTTTACGAAAAAGTTTTGGAAAATACATGCTTAATCCGGAAGATTTTCAATTTTATCGGAGATTATTCAGTAATCCTACCCAAATTGTTATAAAAAGCATTGAAGGGATTACTCTTATGGTAAAACTATCTGATTTGACTGGCATTAATGATGATAAAAAGAATCAATTGATTAAGTGTCTTGATGAATTATTGGTATTTAAAGATAAAAAAGGCCATTTGGCACCAATAATAAATTGCTATAATTGGTATTCGAGGCTGCCCATAGAGGATGCTACTGTCACTTTTTCTAACATGCATGAAACAGAAAATTATAAGCTAGCGATGTTTCAAGATTTAGAAACTCTTGGTTACAGCAAAGAGATACTAGAAAAAAGAATAAGGCAAAAAGGAGGATCATTTTTTTGGGAACCTGCTTATAGAATAAGGGATGATAAAGGCAACCTGCTTAAATTATCAATTAAAGACTTAAGAACTGGGGGTTATATCGATTTAAACAATTGTGAAATGACATTAGATGAAAGCCAACAGTTTGTTGGAAGTGAAGGTTATTTACTCGCAGAGGGATATAGTTGGGAATTAAATCTACCATTTGGTAATAAAAATGATTTACTTGCTGTTTCCAACTTATTTTTGAAAAAATCAGGTAGGCATGTCTATAATGAAAATGGCATTAAGATCACAGAAACAAATGAGGAGTATCTTGAAAGGTGCCATTGGCCCGATGCATATAAAACTCCTGTTTTGATTATTGGAGAACAGGCAATTAGATATCAGGATGATTTGCCTCAATTTGGTCTAGCAACAAAGATTATGCTGATGGAAAATAATAATGAGATTAGTTTTATTATCCATAATAGATTGGATTTTTTAAAAAGTTTAGAATATTACAATCGATTAATTGAAATTGGCTGTGTAGAAGAAAAATGCTTGGCAAACAAGCCATTTTTAATTGATGTAGACAAAATTCGATAGTTTTAAATATTTAATAAATAATAAAAAAATATGGCAGTCCAAACTATTGTCGGGAATCCAGAAAGGATTGAAGACATTATTGAATTAAATGATACTTTAAGTAGAATTATCACTTATGAACAAGAGTGCAAGTGTCACGCTGGAGTATTACTAACACAGAATTTGCAATTTGGTGGTCATTATAGGATAGAATCAGAGGAAGAAGCATACACTTGGTTGACTAAACCAGTTTTAAATAGCGAACATACCTGCGAATGGGGCGTAAAATTTTACCCAAAATCATATTTTGAAGAATTAAGAAAAAAATTAGAAAGTGGCGATGTTTGAGCTTATTTAAAAATATCCCGGTAATTCATATAAATTATGTTTTCAACCTCTTTCTGATCAAGCTTCTTTATCTCTGCTATCTTTTCTATGGTTAAAGAAACGTTTGCTGGCTCATTTGACTTTCCAGGAACTGGGCTTATCCATGGCGCATCTGTTTCTGTCAGCAGCCTGTTCGATGGCGCCATCTCAACCAGCATCTGGAAATGCTGGCTTTTTTGAATGTTTGTTGGCACTGTAAAATAATATCCTAAATTAATTGCTTTTTTAATCAGATTTTTTCTGCCTTCAAACATATGCAATATCACTTTTTTAACTCCTGACCTTTCAAGAATCTCGATGCAGTCGCTTTCTGCATTTCTTGAGTGTATAATTACTGGCTTGTTTAATTTTTTTGCAAAAGCCAATATCTTTTCAAAATTTTCCCTCTGCTCTTCATGATGGCTTTTGTCCCAATGGTAGTCTAATCCAAGTTCACCAATGGCTATTATCTTATTCTTCTGTTTTTCAATGAATTTAAGCTCTTTATCTAACTCAAATTTTTCAACCTGCCTTGTCAGCCCTTTTTCATCCGGCTTTAA
>CAZBFA010000013.1:0-12108 GCA_964491045.1 Candidatus Woesearchaeota archaeon | reverse complement strand
TGAAATCGGGCTAAGCATATTTGCAGTCATATTGGCAATATTTGGTTTTCTGCATTTATGGCAAAAGAAATATGAGCATCTGGCAGTGTATGTAACAATAATTGCCCTGCTCTTATTCTCATTGCTTGAAATAAAATCAATACTGTATCTTAATTTTTTCATTGCTGTCCTTGCTTCTCTCGGCATTGCAAGACTCCTTTACAAGAGATGGGAAAGCCTGCTGCTGAATGTCGTAATAGGCATCATACTGACAGTTGGCCTGATATCAGCATTTGTTTTCCAGGCAAGCTTGCTGGCAAATGCCCTTCCAAACAAAGATGTGATAGACAGCTTTGAATACCTGAGCAAAGAAACAAAAGAAAATACAGTAGTCTTTTCTTATTACACAAAAGGATACTGGATAACAGCATTGGCAAATAGAAAGAATGTCATGGATGAAAATTTCCTTTACGCGCCCGATGTAAATGAAAAGTACAGGGACAGCGCAACACTGTTTTATTCAAGAGAGATGAACACCACATTGAGCATCATTGAAAAATACAATATAAAGTATATCTGGATAGATGCAATGATGAAGAATGGTCAGGTCTGGAAAGAAGAAGATGAAGGCCTGCTGTTTTTGCTTGGCGCTTCAAAAAAATTCAGGAAAGAATACAGCAATGACTATGTGGAAATCTGGAGGGTCATAACATAACATGCTGCGCCTGCTCATTATCTATATAGCTGTATTTTTTGGGCTTTTCTCAACAAACCTTTATCTGCTCACGCTTTATGAGAACAAAAGCAATCTGTCAGCGGCAAGGCCAAAAAAACTGCGAAGTGTAACCATCATAGTGCCGGCATTCAATGAAGAGGGAAGGATACAAAAGACCATTGAATCTCTTTTGAATTTAAATTACCCAAAAGAACTGCTGGAAATAATCGTAGTCGATGATGGTTCAAAAGACAATACCCTGGCTGAGGCAAAGGCATATATCAACAATGGAATTAAGGTATTCCATAAAGAAAATGGCGGCAAAGCAAGCGCATTGAACCTTGGCATAAAACAATCAAAAAATGAAATAATAGTTTCACTGGATGCAGACTCATTTGTTGATGGCAATGCCCTCATGAACATGGTTGGCTATTTTGACAATGAAAAATGCATGGCCGTAACCCCCTCGCTGAAGATATGGAACCCAAGAAAAATACTGCAGAAAGTCCAGTTCATAGAATATATGTTTGGCATCTTCCTGAGAAAGGCCTGCGCTTTTCTGGGATGCATAAATGTAACGCCTGGCCCATTCAGCGCTTACAGAAAGTCATTCTTTATTGAGCATGGTGGTTATCAAGAAGGAAACCTGACAGAGGACATTGAAGTTGCATTAAGGTTGCAATCAAAAAACTATGTCATAGAAAATGCTCAAAATGCCTATGTGTACACGCTTGCGCCATCAAAATTCATGCCATTGTTCAGGCAAAGAGTTAGATGGTACCTCGGCTTTACAACAAACGTGATTGCATACAGGCGCTTGTTTGGAAGAAAATATGGCACACTTGGCATGTTCTTTATGCCAAGCGCATTCATAGCAGTTGCGCTATGCATAATAACAGTCGCTTATTCATTAACCTTGTTGGCAAAAAATATTTTTGATGTTATATTGAATTTGTCAGCAATAAATTTTGACATTCTTGAATTGATTAATATAAGCTCATTTAAATTAAGCGCATTTTACCTGCCAAGCATGCTTACAATGATAACATTGATTTCATTTGGCACCGCAATCCTGACAGTCTACATAGCAAAAAGAATGACAGATGACAAAGAGAATCTTGCGATTTCATTCCTCTATTCTGCCTTGCTGTACGCCCCCCTCTTTGCATTCTGGTGGTCTATGTCAATACTGTATAAAATGACTGGGAAAAGCCTTAAATGGGCGGGCATTTCATGGAGAAAGGATTAAAATGGACACGAGAGAGATGCCAAAATCAAGATTTTTAGCAGCATTTTTCCTAACACTGTTCATATTCCTGCTTATAATCGTGACAAACAATTATTTTAATGAAACAAAGCTAAACAGCATAAGCTCAACATATAATGATGCAAGGATTGATACCTTGGATGCAGAAATGCAGTACAATATACTTGCTGAAAATCCCTGCCTTGCCCTAAATTTTGGCCCGCTGACAGAAGAATTGTTTGAACTGGGCAGCAGGCTGACAGAAATGGAGGAAAATATGGGAAAGGAAAACAAGCAGGTAATAAATTTAAAGAAATATTACTCCATACTTGAGGTAAGAAGCTGGCTTTTTCTGAAGAAGGCAGCAAAAGACTGCAAAATTGATGCAACAGGGATATTATTCTTCTATTCCAACAAAAATGATTGCGACAGCTGTGAAAAGCAGGGCTTTGTCCTTAATTATATAAGGAAAAGCTCGCCAAATGTTTATGTTTATTCTTTTGACACAAATCTCGGCCTGTCTGCAATAAGCACATTAAAATTAACATACAACATAACAGAAGTGCCGTCAATAGTCATCAACGACAGAAAATATGAGGATTTCAAGGATGCGGATGAAATATTTGGCTTGCTGAAAGCGCCAGATAAGCACGAATAATTTTATATATCTGGTGCAACATCAAAAGATTGCATATATAAAGCACTGTGATTACAATGAACTGCGAGCTTTGCGGCAAGAATTCTGAGCTGTATGAAGTTATGATTGAAGGCACCAAGCTGGATGTCTGCGAAGCCTGCAGCAAGTTTGGCAGTGTTATAGCAAAAAAGAATGTTGAAGACAAAATCGAAAAACAGGCGGCAAGACCATTGCATATTCCATCTGAAAAAGAGATGGTTGTTGAAAATTACGCAGAGATAATCAAAACTGCAAGAGAAAGCAGGAAATTAACGCAGGAAGACCTGGCAAGGGCGATTGCAGAGAAAGAATCAATCATCCACAAGATAGAAAGCAGCCACATGGCGCCGCAGATAAAAACAGCGAAGAAGCTTGAGCAATACTTGAAAATCCGGCTCATAACAGATTATGTTGAAGAGGGCACGGGCATAAAGCTTAATTTTGGTGACGCAGGCCTTACTATAGGCGATATTGTGAAAATAAAGCAAAACAGAAAGGTTTAAAAAAGACTTCTGGCTGGCTTTCTACATGGAAATTCAAATTCTTGAAAAGGACAAAAACAAGATAAAATTCAAGGTTATTGGAGAAAATGACACATTCTGCAATGCCCTAAAGAAAGAGCTGTGGAATGATTCAGACACTGAGATAGCTGCTTACAGGACAGAGCACAGCCTCACAGACAGCCCAATATTTGTATTTCATTCAAAAAAAGACGCATTGAAAGCACTGAACAATGCAATAGATGAAATAAAGAAAAAGAACAAGGCATTTCTTGATAAGTTCAAAGACGCTGTGAAGTAATCTAACATGAGCCTCAGGATATTTGAAACAAAGGATGCAAAATATTGGCTTGGACTTGGCAATCATCTAGAGTCTTCATGTAGCATCTTCAAAGATGTTGAATTATCCAATCTAGACATGTTTGTTTTTGAAGGAGATGGAACAAGTGGCATCCTGCCTTATCTTGGTGAGCATCAGTATTGTGAATTATATGGCCAGCTTCAAAAAGAAAAACCTGGCATCAGCGTATACGATGTCGAAGTAGTGCCAAGCAAAGCCCAAATTAAGTACAGCGAATATGCTGATGGCACATTAGGCATTTTAGGCGTTGGTTTAATCGTAAAGGCCGTCCTAGGAATCGAACTTAAAAAATACGAAAAAAAAGCAATTACGCGAAGAGATTTTTTAAAAAGTTCAGCCTATATATCAGGAGGCATTGCATTAAACAGCAATGCCCTGCAATTGCTAAGCGCTTTTTCTGATGAAAAAAACTATCCATTGCTTGATTCCGTTAGCGGCATAAGGGCGAGTGCATTTCCAACCCCCCTCACTGGATTTCGTGATACTGTTGTGGCAAAAAAAATTTCTGAATATCTTGTGCCAAAACACAAAAAAGAGCACAGAAAAGTTAATGTCGGCCTGATTTATGGAGCAGGGCACTCCGGGATAGAAACCAAATTGTTGCATCCGTGGCTGAACAGCGCCACGCTTTTTGTATATGACAATTTAATGCATTGTGCCACAAAAGAAAGATTAAACGAAATCAGGCAAATAGTAAGCAGCAAGAATAGGACAAGTATTACCTATGAAGATTGCGCCCTCTTCTAATTACAGACCACAAATATTATGCTAATTTTGCATGTTTTATATATTGATATGCTGAATAGGCGGCAGCAACCCCCTCAGCAACCCCGATTATTGCCTGCTTGAACGTGTCATCAACAACATCACCAGCAGCAAACACCCCGAGGGCATTTGTTTTTGCTTCCCTGTCTATAATTATCTCTCCCCTCCCATTTAATTTAACATCTAATTTTCCAGCAAACTCTGACCTTGGCGTCTGCCCTATCTCAATAAAGAGGCCATCTAATTTAAATTCAGTTTTGCCTTTATGCGGCTTGTCAAATTCTACAGAAGAAACAAACTTATTCCCCTTTATTTCTTTTACATTTGTATTATTTATTACTTCAATCTTTCCTTTTTTTATAAGCGCCTCAACCCTTTTCATGTTTACTGGCTCAGGCCTTATTTTCTCACCCCTGTAGATTATGAAGACCTTCTTTGCCCATTGTGTCAGTAAAATGGCTTCCTTTGCAGCAGAATCAGACCCGCCAACAACGCCAACAATCTTATTTTTGTATATCATTCCATCGCACAACGCGCATACATGCACGCCTTTAGAAGCAAATTCCTTTTCACCAGGAACATTCAATTCGCGGTGCTTTGCGCCTGTTGCCAGTATTATTGTTTTTGCCCGATACTTTTTATGCTGTGTATGCACAACAAAAGAGATACTGCCTTTTTTGCCTGCCTTTTTTATATCAACAACCCTTTCTTCCTTCATCTCAACAAAATCCTTGTAGTCCAATGCATGCTTTTTCAAGCTGTCAGCAAGCTCCTCGCCGCTAAGTCTAATAAACCCAGGATAGTTCTCAACTATGTTAGTTAATATTATTGTGCCTCCGGCTATATCGCCAAGAACAAGGGTCTTAAGGTTTAGCCTGCCAGCATACATTGCTGCGGCATAGCCTGCGCAGCCAGACCCAATAACAATAACATCATGCATAAGCAAAACCAAAACGTTTAAATTTATAATGTTTGCTATAAGTCATGATGTTTAATCGTATTTTGCAATATCTAAAGAGATTCTGGCGTTTTATCTGGTATGAAGATTCAATCTCATCATGGATAGTCAGCGTTATCCTGGCATTCGTCATAGTCAAGTTTATCATCTATCCTCTGCTGGGTTTGCTTTTGGGGACAGGCTACCCCGTTGTTGCTGTTGTGTCTGGCAGCATGGAGCACAAGGCAGTTCTCAGCAATGGAAAATATGAAATATGCGGAGATAAGTTTGGCACAAAGCCAGAGATGAATTTTGATTTGTATTGGGCAACCTGCGGCAGCTTTTACCAGGATATCAAAATAAGCAAGGAGGACTTTGGCAGATTCAGGTTCAAAAACGGATTTAATACCGGAGACGTAATGGTTATATATGGTGTAAAACCGAAAGACATAAAAATCGGGGACGTGATTGTATTCAGGTCCAACATAAGAAAAGAGCCAATAATCCACAGGGTTATTGAAACAAAAGAGGCAAATGGAAAGATGATATTCAAGACAAAAGGCGATCACAACTCAAACAGCGGCATTGATGATACAAATATAGCAGAAGACAGGCTTATTGGAAAAGCAGTATTCAAGCTTCCTTTTGTCGGCTATGTGAAGATAATGTTTGTTAAATTGCTTTCATTGCTGGGGGTTGGAAATTAAAAATGCAATTCTGTCCTAGATGCGGGGCCGTGCTGGTTCCTAAAAAATTGGAAAAAGGAAAAACACAATCATGCTCTTGCGGCTATAAGATGAAGACAAAACAGCCAAATCTAGTCTTGAATGAAAAGGTAGAAAAGAAAAAGAAAATAGAGGTAATCAGCCAGAACATTGAGATAAGCCCAAAAATAAAGGAAGAATGCCCGGAATGCAAGAACAAGATTGCTTATTACTGGACATTGCAGACAAGGGCCGGTGATGAAGCTGAAACAAGGTTTTTTGAATGCACAAAATGCCACCACAGGTGGAGAAGCTACAAGTAAAAGTTTGTTGATCAAAAGAGGATAGCTTATGAACGAAGCTTATGTCGAAAAATCAATCAATGATGTCAATGAAACTGACAGGAAAGTGGCCATCAGCGGCTGCGTTATCAGCAAGGAAGACCATTCAATAGTAATTGATGACGGCGATTCAAGAATTGCTGTTTTTCTGGATGATATTGATGCATCAAATGGGAAATATACAAGGGTGTTCGGCAGGGTTATTCCTTATGACGGAGGCATGCAGATTCAGGCTGACTTGATACAGGATTTAAGCACCATGAATTTTAAGCTTTACAAGAAAATGATAGCAATGGCCAAGCAGAGAAGTGTTTAATCTCTAAAATTTCTTTTCAGCCCAATTGCAGAATCCACAATTTTTTCCAGATTCAGGCATTTCCCCGTTCACTATGCTTGATGCTCTTTTAAAAAGCCACTCTGCATGGCCTGCATCAGTTGCCATTTTGACAAGATTTGTTTTGAATATGAATTCTCCCGTTTCCAAAACCTTTTCAGGGATATAAAACAGTAAATAAGCATAATCTTCTGTTTTATGGCCATTTTTCCTCAGCAGGAAATTGTAAATGTCAAGCTGGTCCTGGTAATGGTGTGCCGTGTCTTCTTTTAAGTCAAAGCCCCTTGTTTTATAATCCATAACTATAAGCTTTTCGTCTTTGACAAAAATATTATCTATCGCGCCATGCAGGAGCACATCTGCTTCCTTGTCATAATATTCAATGCCCTTCAGGTTATTTCTCCATTTCCTTAATAATTCTTTGTCATCAAACAGATGGTAGTCATATTTTCCATGGTATATCAGCTCTGGCGGCAGGGCATTTTTTTCCATGAACCTGTCAAAATGCTCCTTTAATACCTTGTCCATGCCGCTCGGCAGGCTCGGAAAAGCGCCAGCAGGCCTTGAGATTTTCTTCACAACCTGCAGCCAAAAGCATTTAGGGCACTCTTCAATCAGGTTCATTGATGATGGTGATATTTTATAGGTCATTTTTTTATTTTAAAAACAAGAGCTTGTTATTAAAGCTATGCTAAAAGAAATTCGCAAATAAAACAAAAACCTTTATAAATTTCTGAATCAGTTTCTTTCATTGGCAGAAAGGGGTAACTAGCCATTTTATAAAAAAGGAGGTTATATGGCAGCAGCGAAGGAAGAAGAAGCAAAAAGGCAATCGCCAGTATATTTTTCTCTTGACTTAAAGCAGTCCATAATAAGCCTTCCAGACATACCATCAGATAAATCACATCTGGACGTAACTTATGACCTGATAAAGCCATATGCCTCTGTCCATATATACTGGAATTCTGAAATTGGAGAGCTTGTTTACGAGGTTCTTGAGCCAGAGCTTGATGATGAAGAAAAAAAGACCTTTGAACTTGTTGAATCCGGAATAAGAGAATTGATTAACATCAGCTTTCTTAATGTCAAAGATGAAACCATTGTTATGGAGTACCTTGAAAAGAATGTCAGGATCATATTGAATGAATTTCATATAAAATTAGCCCAGACATCCTTGCTGAAAATAATGTACTATATCTGGCGCAATTTTGTCGGCCTGAATGAGATAGAGCCCTTGATGAGGGATTATTACATAGAAGATGTAGAATGCAATGGCTTTGGCACCCCGATTTATATTATACACAGGAAATACAGGAATCTAAGAAGCAATGTAGAATTCAAAGATTTAAAAACAATAACCTCTCTTGTTGAAAAACTAGCACAAAAATGCGGGCAGTATATCTCATACGCAACTCCTTTACTTGACGGAAGGCTTCCTGATGGCAGCATAGACCATAATGAACCAATTATATTTAAAGAAGCCGGCTTGGTTAAAGTAAGAAAAATTGGCGAATTTATTGATATGTATTACAACAAAAATGAATCAAACAAGCCAGTGCATACTGAAGGCATTGAGGTGCTGGCTTTTGATCCAAAAACTCTAAAAACTGGTTGGAAAAAAATAAATTATGTTTATCGGCATAAATTAAGTGGCTCGCTTTATTCAATAAGGCTTGAAACCGGCAGAAAACTGAAATTAACCGGGAACCACAGCATTTTTACATTAAGGAAAGATGGCTTGAAAAGCGAGCTTACTTCAAATATAAAACCTGGCGATTATATCGCGATACCAATAAATATCCCTGGCAATGATGTTGTTCACGAGATAAACCTGGCAAAAGAGCTCTCCAATAGGGAATATTCAAAGAAGTTAGTTATTGCAGGTGTGCCTTGTGGGATATTTGCAGAAAAAAAGGGTTTGATAAAAGACTTTTTAAATAAAAATTATAAACATCCTCATTCCACATACTATGAACTAAAGAATAAAAGAATGCTGCCAATAAACCTTTACAGCATTTTATCCGAGAATGACCTTAGAAACGCAAGAATCAAAACAACATCTGCCATTACAGCCCCAACATTTTTGAATGTCAACAAAGAGCTTATGGCTCTTCTGGGGTATTATGTCTCAGAAGGGTGGATGTCAAACCCGGTAAAGCACCATAATTATGATATTATGTTTTGCATGCATAAAAATGAAAAAAAATTCCATAATGAAATAAGAAATGCTTTCAAGATATGCTTCGGTCATGAGATATACATGGAACCAGAATGCAATAATGCCATTAAATTGAGGTGCAACAGCTATATAATCTGGCATATATTCAAAGATATACTGCAGGTGAGCAAATATGCCAAAAACAAAAGGATACCGGACATAGTGTATAATGTTGATTCTAACCTAAAAAAGGAATTTGTAGCGGCATATAGGAACGGGGATTATGGCAGCAGCGCAAGCGAAGCGCTGATGTCAGACTTGCTGTACCTGCACTTATTTGAAAATAACATTTTATCTTACCAAGAACGAGAAAGGGTTTCTTTTATAGGCAAGAGACCGATAGTTTCAAAAGAATTTTACACAAACAATCTAGTCAGAGAGCAAACTGATTACTTTAAAATGATTCCCGTTGAGTTGTTTAACCCATTAAAGAGCACGAATGAACAGCTAAGGGGCAAAAGAATCAGCAGGGGGAGGCTAAAGAAGATATTAGAGGATGCACGTTATAAAAGATTCATGGATTTAACTAATACTAAACCAAAACAATTTTTTATAGAATGGCAAAAAAGAGGATTCATAAAAGGCAAAAAATTAACTGAAATGGGGAAAGAGGCTATTAATGAATTAAAGACAATCAAAAGTTTGATAGACTCTGATTTAGCATACCTGAAAGTTAAGGAGATAAAAAAGGCCGCTTCTTCTTCAGAATTTGTTTATGATGTATCGGTTGAAGGCTGCGAAAATTTTGTTGCTGGTCGCGGAGGTATTTGTTGCCATAACAGTAGAATCAACGCAACCTATTCGACAGACATTGCCACCAGAGGGCCAAATTTTACCCTGAGGAAATTCACGGCCGAGCCATGGACGCCAATAAAACTGATTGATTTCAGGACAGCATCCCCAGAAGTGCTTGCTTACTTATGGCTCCTATTGGAATATGGGGCAAACATAATGGTTGTTGGGGCAACAGCCTCTGGAAAAACATCATTTCTTAACGCAATTGCATTTTTTATTCATCCATCTGCAAGGGTAATAACAATAGAAGACACAAGAGAAATTAACCTAATGCATGAAAACTGGCTCCCAGTCGTGTCCAGGGCTGGAATTGGAGCAGCAAATATTCTGGGCCAAAAATATGGGGAAATAACACTATTTGATTTATTGCGAGAAAGCTTCAGGCAAAGGCCAGACTATGTTATTGTTGGAGAAATAAGAGGAAAGGAGGCATTTGTATTGTTCCAGGGGGCAAGCTCAGGCCACCCAGTGATGAGCACAATGCACGCAGAGTCTGTTGAGTCATTGATAAGAAGGCTTGAAACCGAGCCAATAAACTTATCCCCCACATTAGTTGAATCATTGGATTGTGTATGTGTATTGTCACAGGCAACTGTGGCAGGAAAGCCAGTCAGAAGATTGCAGCAAGTTGTTGAAATAATAAGAGTTGAAAAAGAAGTCGGCAAGGCAACAACAAACGCCCCGTTGGTCAGGGATCCGAAAACAGACAAGTTCTACTTCAAGACAAAAAGCGCGATATTTGACAAAATAATCCTCAGGCATGGCATCTCAAAAGAGCAGCTTGAAAAGGAGTTTTTGGCAAGGGCAAAACTGCTCTATAAGCTCTACCAAAACAAGATATTCGGCTTTGCGGAAGTGCAGAGCGTTATCAATGAATATTACAAAATGCCAAATGAGGTTTTAAAGAAGTTCAAGATAGCATAAAATGTTTTTTGACAAGATAAAGCAGGATGCAAATGCAATAGTTGAAGCAGGGTTTCTTTTGAATAATCTGGGCACCGAATTATCAAAATACGGCAATGCAAAGAACAGCAAAACTGATGAGATAAACAAAAAAATTAATGAATTAAAAACAAGAATAAGCAGGATTATTTCTGGCATAAATGAAAACATAAACGGACAAGAGGCATTGCTCAAATGAACGACATAACACCTTCGGCAAGGAAAATAGCAGTGCTTGCTGACGAAGCAAACAAATATCATGCGGCAAAACAGGCATTGGTTGAAAGACTAAAAAAGGCAAAAGAATCCGAAAAGCAAAAAATCCTGGCGGGCAAGCAAGAAAAAGAGATTCTCAGGCAGTACAACCTCTATATCCTGCATTTGCTTAACGAAATGAAAAAAAATGCTTCTGAAATATCGGAAAATATCAAGGTTGAAAGCAGGGTTGATGCAAAAGAAACACCAAAGACTCCTGCAGAGAACATTGAAATAAAAAAAGCGGCAAAACATCCGGAAGCCCCCGCAAAGACAGCAGCAAGCAAGCTTTCAGTGGATATTGATGCAGACACATTCAGGAGATTCATAAAATCAAGAAAGAAAAAGAAAAAAGACATTGTTGTCATAAAGGACTATTCTTTATATGAGCAGAGTGATTACGGAAAGCTTGCAAACGCGCAAGTGGGTAATTTAGGCCAAAAGATGATTAAAAAATACCCTGAACTCTTTGAGCCATTGTTTAAATCAATGAAGTCATCTGATTTCCAGATACTGTCAAATACTTATGTGAGCATAATAATATTCAGCTCAATTCTTGCTTTCTTCCCATTCTTTGCATTTTCATTAGTATTCTTGAAAAGCTTCATAGCTATAAGGATTCTTGCGGCATTAATAATAGGAATAGTCTTTTCAGGCCTGACTTTTGCAATACTTTACTTTTACCCGTCAATGATTACATCTTCAAGAAGCAGATATATGGAAGCAGAACTGCCCTTTGTCGTTGTCCATATGGCAGCAGTGGCCGGCTCTGGAGCACACCCAATAGCAATGTTCAATCTCGTCCTAAGCTCGGGCGAATACAAGGCGCTTGAGTCAGAAATTAAAAAGATAATAAATTATGTCAATCTGTTTGGTTATAACTTGACAACAGCATTAAGGCTGGTTGCTGCAACAACCCCGTTAAAAGAATTCAGGGAATTGCTAAATGGAATTGTGACAACTGTTGAAACAGGCGGCAATCTCAAGGAATATCTGAATATAAAGGCAACAGAGTCAATGGAAAGGTATGAAACAAAAAGGCAGAAATACATACAAAACCTTGCAACGTTTTCAGACATTTACATCGGCATATCCCTAGTTGCGCCAATGCTCTTGTTTTTACTATTATCACTGATAAACTCCCCGTTTTTGGGGGGGACAATAGGAGGATTAGGAGCCGGCACAATAGCTGTATTCGGAACATACATCGCTATACCTTTGATGAATATAGCATTTTTAATAGTGCTGAGCACAATAACGCCAAAGTAAACGCGCGCCAAAAAGCTTATATATTACTTTAAGTAATAGTATTATTATAAAAGGTAATAATTATGGAAAGT
>CAZBFA010000012.1:0-12191 GCA_964491045.1 Candidatus Woesearchaeota archaeon | reverse complement strand
TCTATTGTAATGTCTAAATCTCCAATAGGGCCATCCTTGCAAACTTCTGGCTGGACGCTTATTTCCAGTGTGAAATTGTCGCTTACTGCACCGCTTGTCACGGTTACTGTTCCAGAATACGTGTCAATATCAACATTATTATCTATGTCAGCAGTCACTGTTATTTCATCAGTGCTGCCCGGTGTCAATGGTGATAGTATGCTTGAGAAGCTCAATGCTATGGCATCGCCATCATTGTCTGTCAAATCCAAATCATGCGTAAAGCTTGCAGCTGTAAATGCAAGGTCTACATTGCCCGTATTCTTTATTGTGAATGTCTTTGAAACTGAACTGTCATCTTCGCTTATTATCTTCAATGGGCTTGCTGTAGAATAATCTGTAACATCCAATGCTGAGACAGCGTTGACTGTAAAGTCAGCATCTATTGTTACATCATTTGCACCGCCATCTGTGGCTGTTATATTTCCCTCATATAGACCAGGCAACTGGTAGCTGGGAACTGAAAATGTGAACAACACTGTTGCTGGTGTGCCTGGCACAATAGAGCCAATTGGATCAGGACTAAATGTTATTGCACTAGCTGGTATCACATTTAAGCCATATACAAATGTTGTTGATGTAAGATCTATACTAAAAAGTGTCGCTAAACCCGTATTATTAACCTTAAATGATCCTGCAATTGATGTTGCCGGATTGGCTGATGCTGTTGTATTAACCTCATCAGTTATTGTCAAATCGCTTGCACTTGCAAATCCAAAAGCAAGCAGCAAGAACACTGCCAAAAATCCCAAAAATACTTTATTCATTTTTTAGTTACCCCCTAACTCCTTTCAAGTTAAAACTTTTTATTCTATTATAACATATAAAATGTTATCATTTTTGAGTTATAATCCCTATTTAAACATTTCTATGCTCAATTTTATATGGGTTTGGCCAAAAAAGACAACAGATTTATATAGTTTTTACATGCATGGTTTTTGGGCAAAATGATAATAGGTTGCTTGAAAGAAGTAAAGGACAATGAGAACAGGGTTGCACTGACTCCTGGCTGTGTTGAAGAGCTCTTAAAAAAAGGCCATGAGGTGCTTGTTGAAAACTATGCAGGAAACGGCTCTGGATTTTCTGACAAGATGTATAAAAATATGGGGGCAAAACTCAAGGCAAACCCAGGAGAGATATGCAAATTGTCAGACATTGTTGTAAAGGTAAAAGAGCCATTAAAGAATGAATATGGCCTTCTTGAAGAGTTAAAAGGAAAGATGCTGTTTACTTATCTCCATCTTGCGGCTGCTGAGAAAAGCCTGACTGAAAAACTGCTGGAACAGAAAATTACAGCAATAGCCTATGAAACCGTAGAATATAATGGAAAATTGCCTTTATTGGAGCCGATGAGTGAAGTAGCAGGAGGATTGGCTGCCCAATTTGCCGCGCAATACCTGCAGATAAAATATGGTGGAAAAGGAAAGTCCATGACAAGCATTCATGGGGTAGAGCCAGTAAATGTCGTGATTGTTGGCGGTGGGGTTGTTGGAGCAGCTGCTGCTGAAAAATGCGCTGGAATGGGCGCAAATGTTGTGATATTTGAAAAGAACAAAGAAGTCATCAATGAATTGGCAAAGTACATGCCAAAGAATGCCAAGATTTTATATCCAAGCACAGATGGTTTAAGAAAAGCTGTTGCAAAAGCAGATGCTGTTATTGGGGCTGTTTTGGTCCATGGCGCAAAAGCTCAAAAAATAATTACAGAGGACATGGTAAATAGCATGGAAAATGGCAGTGTCATTGTTGATGTGGCAATAGATCAGGGCGGATGTGTCTGGGGTTCAAGGCCAACTACACATAGCGATCCAATATATACTATCAATGGCAAGATTTTCTGCTGCATCACAAACATGCCCGGGCAGGTTGCGCATGACTCAACAAAAGCACTGACAAATGCCACTCTTCCATACCTTTTGAAAATAGCTGAAAAAGGAATAAATAAAATGGCAAAAGAAGATCCTGGCTTTGCAAAGGGAATCAACACAATCAATGGAAAATTAACCTGCAAGCCCGTGGCAGATGCATTGGGGTTGGTATATACAGATTTGGATTATGCAATTTAATTGCAAATATTATAGAAATTATGGTTTGAAAAATTAGCAATATTTTCTTAATTCTCAAGCAGTTTCCACGGGTATAAAAACGCTCTTACATTATAGCCCAGGGCCTTGTAAGTTTCTACCATATTAAAATACTGGTTTATGCCATGGGCGGCAAGGTCCTTGCATCCCATATATTCCTCACCAGCGCCAAGCTTGCTGAGCTTATCAAAAGACTCTATCTCTTTCAATATGTTCAATAATGTTTTCTGCTGTTCGGTGCTTAGCTCTTTTAACACTGTCCCTGGTTTGGCAGAAGTTGTTTTTCGTTTCTCCAACAAAGGTTCTAGCGTCATTTTTTTCAAAATATCTGCTTGTTTTTGGATTGTCATATATTTTTATAGTTTTAGGTTATTTTTGCCAAGAGTCCAATTATCTTCCAATCTCTGCTTGTATAACGATACATCATATCCCTGGAATCCCAGGCAATTGAGATATGCCCTTGACAATACAATCAAACGCCACTGTTCTTTTGTTTGATGCGGCTCATAACTGTCGATAGCGCACATAAGGTCTTCCAGGAATGCCTGCTCTTCAGCGCTTAACAGCTTGCCAGAACTTACTTTTTCTTCTAATTTTGGCTTGACTGTTTTTGGGGCTACTTCTTTGGCCTTCTTGTTCAGCAGGTTTTTTATTTTATCGAGCATAGATCATCACTTTGTTCTTCTGGCCTGTACCGCCTGATTTCATAGCTGCCCTCTTTCAAGCCATAAACACCAAAAAAATATACTTTCTTGTAATGCGTAAATCCTTCATAATATTTATGCGCCCTGTCTAGCTGCCTTCTTGCCCTCTCTCTTGCCCTCGGCCTGGAACGCGATTTAACTTCAAATACTAATAAACTACCTTCATGCTCGGCCATAAGATCAAGTTCGCCGCGAGAATAAATAACATTGCAAGAAAGCACATACTCCAACCTTGAATCATTCAACCTATCCCTTATCTCCCTCAAAAGTATTTCGTGCTTTGATTTTTTTGCCATATGCCATTAAAATATTTTTTTAGATATACCTAACCTATTTACTGCCCCCACTAGATTTTTTGACAAGGTCTGCTGGTTGCTTGTAATCTTCGCTTATCTCGGGATCTTTCTTTAGATATTCTCTATATGCCTCGCAAGTCTTGCTTTCCGGGCATAAATCACAAAACGCCTCTCTTATTATAAAACGATATTTGTCAAGAAAGTCTATAACTGCCTGGTTTTTATCTACGATATGCTTGTAATACTTGTGCTTATCGACATGCCTCTCAATAATTATCCTATGCTCATTCATCAATTCTTCAAGGTGATTGCATGAATCTACCATATTGCCTCGACAAATGCCAATGTTCTTTGGCATTTTTATGCCAACTATATAGTGGTATACTCATTAATAAAGCTTGTGCAAGCCAGCTTACCAATAGACCTCTGCAAAGATATTTCTATGATCTGATGGTATTTCCTTGCACCCGACAGATTCAGCTGTTATAGTGCCTATTTGGCCAATCCAAATATCTTTTGAAACTATGATATGATCCAGGCTCTGCTCTGGCTTGCCTGCAGGGTATGAAAGAAGCCCAAAATTAGGGCTGATGTTAAAAAGTCCTGAGCCAAGGAACATTTCCAAGGAATCGGAATGGGGCTGCGCATTGAAGTCACCCAAAAGGATAAAACCAGATTTGCCTTTCAAATAGCCAAGGTTTAGCTCCAGCTCTTTCATTCGCCTTTTTTTATATCGTGAATCGCTTAAATGAGTTACTCCAATCAAAAGCTTCTTTCCACTAATATTGGCATAAGCATACATTGCATTCTTAAATTCATGATTGATTTTGCCAACACATTCTCCATAAGGAATGATGCTCTCAAACTCCAAGGGGTGCTTGCTAAGAATTGCATTTCCGAGCTGCAATCCAGGAACTGTAAAAAAATCATCTACAAGAACATAGTCAAAGCCGGCGCGTTCTGCAATGTATCTTGGCTGGTCAATCCATTCTGTGCGGTAACTATTGGAATCTGCCTCATTCAAAGCCAAAATATCCATGTTTTTGCTTTGCTCTACGATGCAGTCAAGGTTGCTTTCTATATCCTTTTTGCTTCTTGAGGCAAAAAAATCTGGAGTATTTCCACGGGCATTTGCAATGTTATAAGTCATTACTGCTGCTTTGTTTGCTTTCTCATTTGCTTCATGGTTTGAAAATTCTAAATAATGAAGGTTTAAACAGCCAGAAAGAAATGATAAAGCAGCTACTGCAAGTGATTTCCATGGAGTGCGCATTTTAGTGGTTGTTTTTTGAGGGGGTATTTGTGAACTGCCCACATAATCCTGGAGATTTGCTTCTTGCAATGAAGATTAAAAATATTTGTATACTCCTGGCTCTGTGTGCTCTCTAGAGATTATTTCGCGCTAATTTTATAATCAGACCCTCATCACCTGTAGGGCAAAGCTTAAAAGAGCCCATTATATAAGTAATTCAATATGGAGAAAAAACAAATAAAGCTGCAGCCTGAGCTTGAGAGGGCAATTTTTGACTTGGGCTTTTCAGAATTCACAGAAATACAGGAAAAAGCAATTCCGCTGATACAGCAAGGGCATGATGTTATAGGGCAGTCTCATACGGGATCTGGAAAAACAGCTGCATTTGGTTTTCCTGCATTGGAAAAGGTTATGCATGGCCGAGGCATACAGCTCCTTATTCTTGTCCCAACAAGGGAATTATGCAACCAGATAGCGAAAGAGATGCATAAATTTTCAAAATATAAGCCCGTAAAGATTGTTGAAGTTTATGGTGGCATCTCAATAAACCCGCAGATAGACCTGCTAAGGCATGCCGATATAGTAGTTGGAACGCCGGGAAGAATGCTTGATCATCTAAGCAGGAACACAATCAACATTTCAAAAATAAAGATACTTATCCTTGATGAAGCAGACAAAATGTTTGAAATGGGATTCATCGATGATATCAAAGATATTATTTCACAGACCCCAAAAGACAGGCAGACATTATTGTTTTCTGCAACAATGTCTCATGATGTGCACGACATTGCCAGGCATTACATGAAAAACCCGATTGAGGTGAAGATGCAGACATATGTTGACAGGAGCAAGCTAGTCCAGCATTACTACAATATAGATGGGAGGGATAAATTTTCATTGCTCATGCACATATTGAAGCATGAACACAAGGGATTAAGCATCATATTTTGCGGGACAAAAAGGATGGTTGATGAGCTTAATTTCAATCTATTCAAAAACGGCTTTAAATCAATGGCGCTGCACGGAGGATTGACGCAAAACAGGAGAAAGCAGGTCATGGATGATTTTCACGCGCACAAATTGGACATTCTTGTTGCAAGCGATGTTGCTGCAAGGGGGCTTGATATAAAGGATGTCGGGCTTGTTGTAAATTATGACATACCCAAGGCATCGGAAGAGTATGTAAACAGAATTGGCAGAACAGCAAGGGCAGGCAGCGAAGGAAAAGTGATATCATTGCTCTCGGAGCAAGACCATGACAACTTCAGGAAAGTGCTGCAAGACCGCTCAATATTAGTTCATAAAATGGAAATTCCTCATTTTGAAAGAGTATTTTTTGTAAGAAGGCAGCAGCAGAGGCGATTTGGAAGATTTGAACATAGAAGGCATGAACAAAGGCCATTCAGAAGATTTCCCAGATAATTTTCAAAAAAAATAAAATAAGGCATTAATACCTTATTGTGCAACCTTTTCCATACCTTAAGAAACCACAACAAACCGTGGCATTGCTTTGTTCACCCCCGGGGTTTTCTCCAACTATGCGATAGGCCATTTCGCCTTCAGCACAAGTGCTGCACGAACTGCATCATCGGGCTTGCTGCAACCAACGGCTGTAGCCGCCAATAAACCAACCAAACCAGCCTTGACTTTAGTTATCTTCATTTTATACATCCTCCATTAGTTTATATTCATCAGAGCTCTTTTTTTATCATATTCCGGCATTAAACTCTTTAAAAATGTTTCCTGCCTTATTTTTATTCTGGCCACAATATACAAAAGGGGTAACAAAAAATTTCAAAAAAGCAAGGCTTATAAACAGAGAATTTCAAGAGATTAGAACCCGTTAGACTACATAACGCCGTTATGCAGGAGGGAAATTCAATGAAAAAAGAATCTGTATTAAAAGCATTAAAGGAACTAAGGGAAAAAAGCAAGAAAAGGAATTTCTCCCAGACTTTGGATCTGATAATAAATTTCAGGAAATTAGACTTAAAAAAGCCAGAGCATAAGGTAGATGTTTTCATCACACTGCCGGCAAATCTTGGAAAAAAGCTTAAGATATGCGGATTAGTTGACAAGGAATTAGTAGTGCAGGCAAAGGAAGTCTTTGACAAGGTGATAACAAAAGAGCAATTTCCAACACTAAAAAAGCAGGAAGTAAAAAAAATTGCGCAGGAACATAACTTTTTTGTCGCACAGTCAACACTAATGGTCGAGATAGCAAGATACTTTGGCAAGATACTTGGCCCTGGCGGAAAGATGCCAAATCCAAAATCCGGATGCGTTGTGCCACCAAATGCAAATCTGAAACTGCTTTATGAAAAACTGCAGAAGACAATAAGGGCAAACATGAAAAATGAACCTGCCATCAAATGCAAGATGGGAAAAGACACATCGAACGATGAAGAATTGGCAGGCAACATAATGACGGTGTATGAAACTGTTGTCAAGCTGCTGCCAAATGAAAAAGAAAACGTTGGCAAAGTACTATTGAAATTCACGATGTCTGATGCTGTAGAGGTAAAAGATGAATAAGAAAGTCAACCCAAGAAAGCAGAAGGAAGTTGAAAGAATAAAAGAGCTTGTAAAGAAACACAAGTCCTTTGGCATTCTTGACTTAGAGAGCTTGCCTTCAGCGCAATTGCAAAAGATAAGGCACCAGCTTAAGAAAAGCGCCCTGATAACAGCATCAAAAAGAAGGCTGATAAAAATTGCATTTGAGCAGCTAAAGGATGAAAGGAAAAACATAGCAGATGTCATAGCCTCAATGAAAGGAATCCCGGGATTATTGTTCACAAATGAAGACCCGTTCAAAGTTTACAGGCTGATACAAAAAAGCAAATCAGCAACATCAGCAAAGCCAGGGCAGATTGCGCCAAATGACATTGTCGTACCTGCAGGGCCAACACCATTCACGCCAGGCCCAATAATAGGAGAGCTGGGGCAGCTGGGAATTAAAACAGAGGTAAAAGAGGGAAAGGTTGCCTTAAAGGAAGACAAGCTGTTAGTAAAGGAAAATCAGGTCATCAACGACAAGGTTGCATCATTGCTATCCAAATTGGGCATCCAGCCGATGGAAGTTGGCCTAAACATAGTGATGATGTATGAAAATGGAATGATTTATAAAAGAGATGTTTTAGCTATTGATGAAGCAAGCGTTACAAATGAAATAAGGCAGATATCATGTGAGGCAATTGCGCTTGCATTGGAAATTGGCTACATGAGCAAAGAGACAATTGAACTGATGGTGGCAAAAGCATATAGGGAAGCAAATGCTCTTGCAACAAAAACTAATATTAACGGAGGATAAAAAAATGGAATTGCTATACGCAGCTTTGCTATTGCACAAAACTGGAAAGCCAATAAATGAAGAAAACATAAAAAAGGTTCTTGGCTCAGTCGGCAGTGCTGTTGATGACGCAAAGGTGAAGGCATTAGTGTCAACATTGGCAGACCTTGACATAGACAAAGTGATCAAGGAAGCAGCAACAATGCCTGCAGCAACAAGCGCAGCACCACAAGCAGCAAAGAAAGAAGAGAAGAAGGAAGAGAAAGACGAAAAGAAAACAGAAGAAGCAGCTGCAGCAGGACTTTCAGCCTTATTTGGTTAAGGTTGAAATCACCATTACTGCAGTTTAATGCAAAGAGACAGTAATACATCAAGTGAAATTTTACTGCTTCCAGCAAATCAAATTAATGCCCTGAGAAATGACCTGGCAAAAAGCAAGTTTTTCTGAGTCTAAGATGATTGCCATATTAACCTGCTTAAATGCCAATCAGAATCTTTTTAAATCAGTGCGATGCAAGAATACAGATGCTAAGTGAAGAAGATAACAAGAACCTGATTGCAAAAATAGAAGTTCTAAAGAAAGAATGCGATGGCTTAAGGGACGAGCTCAAAAAGGTAAAGGAAAACAGGGAAATCCATTTCAACAAAAAAGAAGAGCTGAACAAAAATATTAATTCTTTGATAGGAAGCATAAAAGGCACAAAAGAAAATACTGATGAGCTTTCAAAGGGCATCAATGAATCAAAAAAGCAAAGGGACATCTACAATAAGAATACAAAAGAGCTGATCACCAGGATAAAAGAGCTCAGGGAAAAAAGAAAATCATTGGCTGGAGAGAAAAGCATAAACATGGATGGCATCAAAAAAGAGATAGAAAGGCTTGAGCAAAGCATAGAAACCAATGCATATGAATATGAAAAAGAAAAGAAAATACACGAAAAGATAAAAAGACTGAAAAAAACATACAAGGAAAATGAGGCCATTGCAAAGCTCGATGATGAAATAAAAAAATTATCAGGTGATATAGATGAAACAAGGGCAAAAGCCGATGAGTTCCACAAAAAATTTGGTGAAGGCATAAAAATGTCTGGTGCCCAGAATTCTGAGTTTATGGATCTGGCAAAGAAAATAAGCCTGCTGAAGCAGGAGCAGAAGAATGAATTTGGGCTCTTTGGGAAAGCAAAGACAGAATACAAGGAAAAGATAAACAGGCTGAAAGAAAAGCAGGAAGAGATAAACACATTGAAAGGCATGATAAGCAGCGACAGAAAAGACAGGGTGACTGCAGAAAAAGAAAGGCAGATAAAGGAGATAAGGCAAAAGGCGGAAAGCGTGAAAGACAAATTCAAAAAGGAAAAAAAACTGACTAAAGAGGATTTGCTTATACTGCAAGCGGATGATTCGCTTGGATAAATTAAGTTAATTTTTACTTCTTGATTCTGCTGTATAAAGCAGTCATATCATCGTAAACAGGTATTGATTTAATGCCAAAAAGATAAGAAAGCGCTATCCACATTGAAGCAACAAATATGCTTGACAAAATATCCCAAATCAGAAGATGCAGCTTGTTGAATAAATCCTTTCCATATTCAAAGTAAACATATATTAATATGTCAATCCTTGCAATGTTAGCAGCAAAAATTATTGAAGAGCCCAGCAAAAACAAGCCGATTGATTTTTTAAACCCCAAGCCTTTTGTCAGCAAAACAAGCAAAAGCAGCAGCAAGTAAGCAAGACTTGCTATGCACGCAGGGATAAACTTCAATGCAACATTGTTTATGATAAGACTGTCAGTGGTTATTATTGGATTATAAGAGCCAAGAAAAAATGAAGACACATACAATGTTGGCTTCAGCAACAGCAAATAAAATATGTCAATGGGCATTAAAAGAAAGGCAAATGCGATTATCACTCTCAATGCAAGACTGTATAAATGCCTCATCAGTGTTAACTCCAGACGTGCTGGTTTAAATAGTTTATTTATAATTTTTAACCAAACCTATTTAAATGCGCTAAAATATCCCAGAGAGATATGAAGAATATATTTGAAATAACATTTGCAATATTGTTTATCTTCTCCTTTTTGATTGACAAGACAGTTGCATCTTTTATTGCAGCAAACAGGGTAGAATGGACAGATGCTGTTTTTGTTTATATAACAAATTACCTGCCGACTGCAGCAATCCTTGGCGCCATGTTTATTTACATCGCAATCAAAAAGAGAGCTCAACTAAAAAAGTATGCTGCTGCTGTCCTGACTTCTGTTGCAATAACGGTATTATTAAAAATAATATTTGACAGGACAAGGCCATTCCTTGCATTGAGTATAGAAAAATTGCCAGGGATAAGCTATGACTTCGCGGCATGGAACCAGTCATTTCCGAGCTGGCATAGTGTTTCTGTTTTTTTGATACTGCCTTTTATAGATAAAAAATACAGAATAATATGGATTGTTTTTGCAAGCGTGATAGCAATATCAAGAGTATACACAAATGTTCATTATGCCAGCGATATTATTTTTGGGGCACTGCTGGGTTATTTGATATCAAAAGTATGCATCAAATTTGTGACATCCTCCCGCACTAAAGCGCGGAGATTTCTGGCTAAGACGGATTAATAAAACATAGATTTCATGAAAATTCTGGAAGGCCTTTGATGCAATTCATCTCAGAACTGAAGTTCTGAGTTTTCTTGCATAGAAATGCATAAAAGACCAACGATAGCTTTAAAAAGAACCAAGAGTCTTGAAAATAAAAACGGTGAAAAAAATGGAAGGGGAAACAAGACAAGTTCAGGCCTCAGGCATAAAAGAGGGCAATTATGTTATTTTTGACAACATAGCGTGCACTGTCAAATCCGTGCAAAAGTCCAAGACAGGAAAGCATGGAAGCGCCAAATGCAGGATAGAAGCGATTGGCATCATTGATGGAAGAAAAATAATCCAAATAGTCCCTGGCGGCGACAATGTTGACGTGCCTATAATAGAAAAGAAATCCGCGCAGGTATTGTCTCTCCAGGGAGATTCAGCAAACGTGATGGATATGGAGACATTTGAGACATTTGATATAAAAATACCGGAGGAATTAAAAGATAATGTTGCTGAAGGATCGCAAATTGTTTACTGGACTGTCTTGGGGGAAAAAATAATCAAGCAGGTTAAATAAAAATGACAAAATTTCCAGAAGCTGTTGCAAGGCTGCACCGCAATGTGTTTGTGTGCAAGAAATGCAAGAGCAAAATAAGAACAGAAATGCTGAAAGTGCTGCAGCATGAAGTTTCTTGCAGGAAGTGCGGCTCAAAGGCATTCAGGCCGATAAAATCTAAGCAAACCAAATGAACGCTGATTTGATGCTAGCATTAGCTTTTTACTTATTCTTGATATTGATATACTACAAATACAGGGAAAGGTTTGAAGTGCAAAATAAGATATTTGTCCTTTACAAAACGAAGATTGGTTTAAACCTTATGGACAGCATATCAAGAAGATTCCCGAGACTGCTCAAGATTTTGGGCAATGTCTCAATATTTGCCGGCTTTGCGGGAATGGCTGTGATGCTTGCCGTATTAATAAAGGTGACAAAAGACCTTGTCACTGTTCCGGGTGCTGTTCCGGGTTTAGCACCGGTGCTGCCGGGGGTTGCCATACCAGGGATGCCAACGCTTTCATTTTTCCACTGGATAATCGCGATATTGGTTGTTGCAACTGTTCATGAATTCTTGCATGGGGTTTATGCAAGGCTCATTGATGTTGATGTAAAATCATCTGGCTTTGCTTTTCTTGGGCCGATATTGGCTGCATTTGTCGAACCGGATGAAAAACAGCTGGAAAAGAAAACAAAGAAAGAGCAGATGCTTGTTTATTCAGCAGGCCCTTTTGCAAACATTTTATTGGCTATAATACTGATATTTTTGTTTGGTCTGTCCATTCCTGTTATAGGATTAACTCATGACATAACAAAGTACACTGCAATAGTCGATGTTGAAGAGCTGGCAAACAAAACAGCAGAGCCCATATTCAAGCAGCTGATAATAGAAAAGATCGAGAAAAACTCTCCAGCAGACATTGCCGGATTAAAGCCAGGGGACAAAATAATAGCGCTTGATGAAAATCTGATAACAAAGGACGCAAAGGAATTTTTTGAAACACTGCAAAACCTGAAGCCCGGGCAAAAGCTGAACGTAAAGACCCTTGAAAAGGAGATTAAACTGCTTGTTTCGGAAAGGGCAGAAAATATTTCAAAGGGCTACATAGGAATAAGCTTCAAAACAGACTTCAGCATAGAACCAAAAAAAGAGCTGATTGAAAAATATGGAAAAAAACTTGCTGCAATGCCACTGTGGTTCATAATGCTGGTCAACTGGATTATTGTGATAAACATAGGAGTCGGCCTGTTTAATCTATTGCCTCTTGGCCCTGTTGACGGCGGAAAAATGTTTTATGTTGCAATGCTTGGCTTGTTCAAAAATAACCAAGGCAGGGCAAGAAAGGCATTTGTTGGTGTAACAATATTTTGCATTATATTATTG
>CAZBFA010000011.1:3843-12722 GCA_964491045.1 Candidatus Woesearchaeota archaeon | reverse complement strand
TTTGTTGGCTTCTCCCTCTTTGGCTTTGGTGGAATGTGAAAAGCAGATATTCCCTATTGATTCCCCATGCCTGATATTGCTTTCCCATAATTCTTCTGCTTCGGATTGCAATTCAATAAATGTAAGCTTCTACAACAATGCAAGCTCTAATTTCTTGTCCAATAAGGAAATGAGCAATTTTACGCACTTCCTCTGCAATGCTACCTTTGATTTCACTTCTTTAGGGACTTATACCTTTTTATATTCGACAGGGGATTCAGGCTCAATAACCATAAAGGAAGATGTGAACAACAGCTATTATCTCTATATCCTTGCATTGATTATCTGGATATTTTTGATTTGGCTTGGCTATTATCTTGAGGATATAACTCCCATTGTGATTTCTGGGTTTTTGGTCGGGATAATCGGAATTAACATTTTTGTAAACGGCTTCCCTAACCTTACAAATGATTTTTTAAAAAATGCCATTGCAATTGTTTTGATGGGGGTTGCGATGTATTTCATTGTAGCTCCTATAGTGGAGGAAATGCAAAAATGGCAGTAGATATAATATTTGTAGGCTCAATATTATTCCCTCTCTTGATGCTCATTGGATTTTATATTAAGGACCTCTTTTTGGTAGGAGCATCCAGCATAGGCCTGATGTCAATGGGGGTTTATATTTTAATTAATGGGATTGCATCAATAATAAATATGGTGACTTTAGCAATTGGAGCAATCTTTGTATGTTTTGGATTCTATGTTTTGATAAGCAGTTCTTTAGAAAGTATCTAAAAAAATGGAGGGAAAGATGCCAGAAGAAAACAAAAAAGAAGCAAAAGAAAGGTTTGAATTGGTCAGGATAATGCCAAGCGATGCTCCTGTGTTAATACAGGACACAAAGACAGGCGAGCAGATGGATGTGCTTGTTGCCCTTGTAAAGATATTGAACACATTGGAGCAGCTAAAGAAACTGCTATGATGTACGTCTATTATGAAGTCCTCGACCAGCCCATCAGGTTGTGGATAGACAGGAGGAATAAGCATCTTTGGATTTCATGCCAAAAGACCAATTACAGCAAGATAATGGTCAAGTGGAGATACCTTTTTGATGAGGGCAAAGAGGCAGAGGAAGATAAAGCTACCGAAAACCTATCCGATGCGGATTTCAAAAAGAAGATGGATGAGGATTTGGTCAGAAGAATATATGAGAAGATAGAAAGGCAGGCAGGAAATCCAAATCCAAGCGGAGAAAGATGATAGACCTTAACATTGTCGGGCAGAACTTTTTGACTCTGATTATTTTGGGGTTCTTGGGATGGATAATATACCAAAAGATGCAGGGGGCAAAAGGCCACGACATACTTTCAAACATCAGGGAAAAGTTCGGAAAGTTCACATCAGTAAAATCAAAGTTGAGGAAATAAAAATGCCAGAAGAAGAAATGCCAACCGACGAAGAATTAGATGAAATGATAGAAAAGGATTTGCCGGAGGGATATGGCTATCCTGAGCAGGATAAAAAGGATAGCATCTTCAAGTTCTTCAGGGAAATACTGCATACAAAAGATTCCAAAAAAGTAGGAAATCTGACCGATGCAGAGATTGGCACAGCAAGTATGGGGATAAGGAACTACATAAATATTGCCGCTTATGCCGATGCAGAGGGCTTGAACATAGTTGGTAACTACTTAAGGGCCAAGGGCGAAACGATAGCTGCAACTTCAATGTCACGCAAGGGATTCTTGGCTCAGCTGTTTGTCACGCAGATAAAGAAAGAGCAGAAGCTAAGGTCATCTCCATCTGAAATCAAGAAGGGATGGTTTGCCAGAAAGTTTGGAAAAGAAGAATCACAGCAGGAGGAATAAAAATGCACAAATATAGTCTGCTAAGATGGAAAGGATTAGTGTTTTTGTTTATTGGGACAATATGGATTATGTTGTATCCTAATCCAACTTACCTACTGTTTATTCCTACAATCCTTATGCTACTGGGAAGTTTATGGAGTGTTGCATCAGAGCATGAATATTGGGAATATTTAATCAGGGAAGGCAAAATAAAAGCAACAAAAGGAAATAAATTTTTGGAGGAATAAGATGTCAAAATTCAATAAGGATGCATTGATTGAAGAAGCAAACAAGATTTTCAAAAAGAAAAAACAAAAAGAAGAAGGGATACAAATCTTAACAGAAGAGCCAAAACAAGAGCCTATTCGGGAAAATACCCCTGCCCCAATGCAGGAAGAAGGGCCTCAGAAAGGATTAGGCAGCCAAGTAAAAGAATTAAATGAGAAGCTTGACCTGCTGATGCCAAAGATAAAAGAGGAAAAGTTAAAGCCCTTCAAGCTGCCTTGGAATATTAGGAGCAAGCTAAAGAATCTGCACAAGTCAAATAGTGTGATGGTTTTGCTTTTAAGGACAGACAGGACAGTCCAGCCGATGGTTGCCAAAATAGAGAATGGATTGATTTATGTAAATGAAAAATGGCATAATTGTGCCACCGATTTTATCTATCTTTGGCTTGGAAAATCTCCAATGATTGTTTTGCCTGAGTGGGACTTGAACCCGATTGGGACTAAAGACTACTATGATGCCATCAAGGAAGGAAGGAATGTTGAGGCCCAGACTGTTATTATAAGGGCGATAGAGCAGGCACAGATTGAGGAAAAGAAAAAGCTAAGCGGGATGATGTGGATATGGATAATCATCGGAGCAATAATTGTGGGCTATGTCTTATTTGCAGGGCAGTAAAAATGGAAAAAACTGAAAAAACTAATAAGCTCAGAGTCAAATTTTATTTTTTTGTTGTTATTGGAATTTATATTGGACTTTATGCAATATTATTTGGTGATTATACCACTAACAAGGTAGAGTATTTTTTTACAAGCTTAATAGCGTTTTATTGCTTCTTCCATGCTGGCGACTTATACAGGCAAGAAAAAAATGATATTAAAAAACCTTAAAAATGGCATTAAAAATAGGGGATGAGCTGATATACAGCACTAGCGGAGATATACTAGAAGTAATCATAAGGGACAGCAGCTATACCCCCTATTTCAAAGCCTCTGCTCCCCTAAGAGATAAGAAGAAAGTCAAGAAGCTTCTTGATGAGCTAAGGGACAAGGGAGTAAGCTTTAACTTTCACTCTTGGTTTGAGTAACCCAGTAACCAGCTTTGCACTTTTTTAAGCCCTATTTATGTGCAAAAGGTATGTTTGCACATTTTTCAAAATCAAGCTCGATGCCTAGTTCAAAAGCTTCTTGGGTGAGAACGCAAAGGTTATGTGCCAGGCATTTTGCTAGAATTTCGTTGTTTTGCGAGACTTCATGCTTGGACCTTAGGTGACCCCGAATTTTCTCTTTAGCATATTAAATGTGCTTTCCACGTTTGAACGCTTGTGATAGTGCATCATAAAATCATCCTGATGACGATTGAAATAATGGTACATTTGCTTCCATACTGGATGGCTCTTTGACCTTCCAGTACTAGGACTCTTGAATGGGATAAAAGGAATGCCACCAGCTTCCGAGACTGCCGTGAGATTTTCTCTGGAAGAGTAAGCCTTGTCTGCGGAGACTTCGGCTATCGAGTATACTTTGCTTGTTTCTTTCACTAAATCGCAAAATTGCGGGCTGTCAGCTTGCGTTCCCTTTGTTACGTTGACTGCGGTGATTATGTTGGTCTTGACTCCGCAAGTTAGGTGCACTTTCCTAAATCGTCTTTTGTCCGATTCTTTTCCAATTCTAACATCAAACCACCTATCATAAAGACTCGTAGAAAAACCCGAACTATCAACGGCAAAATCAGACTCAACTTGTTGCAATGGCAATCCAGAAACGTTGATGAGATGCTTAAAGTAGGTCTCTAGCGTTGGGTCTCTGAGGCATTTTAGTACTGTGTTGAAATGTGGCGTTTTACTTATGAACTCAAGCTGCCTGCACAACTCCAAATCAGAAACGCATCTTCTGGAACTTTTGATATTGTAAGCTTGTAATGTTAAGTAGAATATTTTGTCTTTGGTCGTTATAGGATTCCTGCCGACGGGTTTTTTCGTTTCTGGAAAAGAGATTGAGTCTAGGAGCTCGTTAAGTATGTTGATTATAAAAACTTTCTCTCGCATTTGTGCCTGATTATAACTAGGCCAATCTTGCGAGTATGTTCTCTTCTGCCCGAAGAGTTTCGGGTCGTATTCCTCTGATTGTTTTTTCTGCTTTGCATGTACGTCACGAATGGCTGCTTCGACTGCCTTATAAATTTTTTGCGACAAATCGCCCATGTCCTCGTATTTGTCATAATGATGTGGTGGGAGTTTCCATTTTGTCATTCTGCTTTTTACCTCTTCAGTTTTATATAAACTATTAATTTATGTAAGTTAATAGCTTACTAATATATAAATGTTTCCACCCATTTTTAGAGAAAATAGAAAAGTTTAAATACCTTTAAAGTACTACTATTAGTATTTAAAAAGTACTAAAACGTCGAGAAAATGGGAATACCAACAAAATGCCCGAAATGCAACGGAACATCCGTACACACGGAGACTGGAACTGTTGTAACAACGAAGTTTGAGCATGGTGTCAAGAAAAGGGAAAGCGAATATCCACTCCCGAGAAGGACTTTTTGTGATGATTGTTACTTCGAATTTTATTATGATTTACCAGAGGTGGAAGCCTTAAACTAGGCAAATGTGATGAAGATGATTATGTCCATTACTCTGTCAATAGGACCTTAACCGTTAGAGAGTGTGCCAGATTGCAGTCTTTTGCCGACAAGTACAAGTTCTTAGGAAGTAGGACAACTGGAGGGGAAAGGCGAAGATTTGAATGCCCCCAATACACACAGGTTGGGAATGCCGTGCCGCCATTACTTGCAAAAGGAATCGGAAATTGGATAACACCATTAAGGCGGGATGTAGAAATGAGCGTGAAGTTCCTATCGGCCGAAAGTATAGAAACGAAGGACGCTCAACCCGATGAACAGGTCATGGGCTGAGAGGGTCCAATCGCCTAATGGGCCGACATTTCAGTAGAATTAACTCTTAGAATATTTAGGTAGATTTAAAGCTTTCGATTTTTTTGCAAAAATATTTATATATGCCAGTTGCTTACGTAAATAAAATGACAAAACCGTTGCCAAAATGGGAAATGCTGATGTATGCCGCACTTTGGAATCGCTTCAAGAAAAAAGACTTCACAAACAAGGACGCACAGGAAGTTCTAAAGGTCAAGGATAGCCATTTAATAAGCGTGCTGTTTTACGAGCTCAAAAAGCAAGAATGGATAACGATAAGCAGGGACAAGAATGACCAGAGGAAAAAGATATACAAACTCAAGGAGCCAAATGAGGCAGTCAAGGAGATGAAAGAGTAACAATCTAACATTAATTTTTAATAAGTCTCCTTAAAACTTTGGCGAAATTTTTTTGAATTTCGTGCTCCCATATCACCATTATTTTAAATCCATCTTTTCTTAGAAGTTTTGCGTTCCTCTCATGTCGTGCGTCGTTATTCTTCACTTTCTCAATCCAAAATTTTTTCTTGGACTTGGGTTGCCTATAACAAGTAGGGCATTTGTGCCAAAAACATCCATGTAGAAAAATTAGCGTTTTGCCTACTCTTACATCGGGGTTTCCAGATAACCTTGGGTGCATCTTGTGGCGGATTTTGTGACCCTTTAGAAAATTGTGTATTTTTCTCTCTTGTTTTGTCCACTTGCTCCTGACAGTAACCCCAACACTTAAATATTATTCTAGAGAAAACTATGCGTAAATGGTATTGCTTAAGGTAAGGCACAACAAAAGGACAAACCAGCTAGATGTTGCCCTCCCTAGAAAAAAGCTGAATCTAAGGAAAAACAAAGTGCCGAAGTTCATCGAAATAAAGGAGGTTAATTTTCTGGATTAAAAATGCCAACCGACGAAGAATTACTGCTCATGCCTGAAAATGAGTATAAGGCGAATATGAAATCTCAAAATAAAGAACGAAGAGAACTGATAAGGCTAAACAAAAGATATGAAAGATATGCAACAAAAAGATATGACCAGCTAGCAAAAAGAAATCAGCAAGAGGAAAAATTAGCCCAATTAGCACGAAGAGAAAAAATAAAACGGACTGTTAAAAACGCAAGGGAATTAGGAAGAGGAGTGCACGGACTTGCTAAAGCAATCACCTCCCAGAGATATTCGGAGGCAGGAAGGCTAAGCCTGATTAGCAATCTGTACAGGGGAGCACCAGAGCCACGCAACATCCTCAATGCAAGAAACATATTTTATTCAAAAAAGAAGTATGAGAAACAAAAGTATTCATTATGAACATCGAGGAATATCCTGATATGGAGCATGAAAAAAGCTGCGGATGTAAGATAAAAATTGATGATTTTAATATTGTAGTCGAAAATTGCAGCCAGCACAAGGGAAGATATATGATTATCCAAAGGAGGTAACAAAATGGACAATGGAAGAAAGCCAAGAAAAGAAAAAGAAGTCGCTGCTTGAGTTGTTGCAGGAGTATCCAATATGAAAAAAACAATAGTAGGATTTGGGAATATTTTGGCAGGCGTTGTGTTAGGCGGGGCTGCAATCGGCTCGATAGGCAACAATCTGGGCAATTTCTCTGATGCAACCAAATCAATGATTGGCATCGGAGTTTTAGGAAACACTGTTAAGAACACGAAAAGCATATTTAAACTCAAATGAAATGGCAGACAACCCCTATTCAATCTCATCAATCCAAGAGCTTGCTTTTGCTAATTTGCAGAGGCAGAAGCAGCAGGAATTAGAGAGCCAGCTAGCACAGCAGCAGCAGGCATTGTTGCAGCAGCAGCAAGAACAAGCACAGCAAAAAGAAGTTTATTATGTTGAAGGCGGAGGAAGGGGCGAGCCACTAAAGGTTCTAAAGACATTTGATACAGAGCAACAGGCTAAAGACTATCAGGCATATGTCCGAAGAGAGATGGGCAAGCAGTATGCCCTTGGAATAGGAAAATCAAACCAATTAAATGTGGGGGATACTACTGGATTTAATACGAGCAGGCCTTCAAATGTCGTGCCTAGAATATTTACAGGGGAGCAGGATAATGTTGAATTAGGGCAGACAAGCAGAGGGGAAAGATATATGCCTGTAAGCCCGCAAGTAAAGCTTGAAATAGCTCAAACAAGGGCAAATCTTCAGCAGAACTATCTGCAAGCCCAAAGAGAGCAATCACAGCCCGTAGGGCAAACAAATGAGCCTAGGGTGTTTGTGGATTTAAGCTCTCTTAAAGGACAGCAATTCGGTGAACAGCAGCCAGCTTACTCAACAATCTCTCCCATAAGGGAAGCACAGATACAGCAAAATTTAAATAGGATGGGGTATTTAGTAGGGGGAGATGTTACTAATAGAATTGATGGGAATGGCACTAGGATTAACACTTTGGGTATATTACCTAAAGCATCGGAGGAAATGGCTCGCCTTGAAAGAGAGTCAAAAAGAATTGAGGAAGCAGAAAGAGTTAGTGCAAAAGGCTTAGAGAGAGTTCAACAAACAATTCGATTTCTTACAGGCGGTTTTACAATAGAAAAAGGAAGAAAACCTATTATCCAACTTAGGGAAGAAAGAGGATTAATAGGGAAAGCATTAGAGGGAGTAACATCTATTTTTGTGTTACCTATACCTCTTTTATTTGAGGGAGCAATTAAAGCTAAGAAAGTAGGATTATTTACAGGCATATCAATAAAATATCCTGAAACAAGAGAAGAAGCAAAAAAACAATTATTAATAAAAGCTCCTCTTGGAACATTCTCAACAATAAAAGAAGCCTTAAAAGACCCTTCTACTTATGTAATTCCATTAATTCCAACTATTCCTCTAGTCCGTGCCAAACTCGCCGAATCACAATTAAAATCCCAATTCAAATCAGAACTGCCAGATGTAAACATAGTGAACGCTCCTCCGCCACCTCCCGGAGGATTTCCTTTGCTGGAATCTAAACCCACTGAAGGTGCTTTTGGTTATGGTACTCCAATTGATTTAATTCGTGCTGTTGAATCTGGAAGGAAACCTGTTGCAGAATTATTAGAAGGTGAATATAAAAACATAAAAACTAATTTACCTTATGTTGAGTTAAAGCCTTCAATTGAAAAATTAAAAGCAGAAGGATTTACAAAACAACAAATAAAAGATATTGAATTATCTCCAATTAGATTTTATTATTCAGAAGGTAATAAAGGATTAGCATTAAGGGCGAGAGAATTATTTGAAAAGGGAAAACCTACACCCAAAGAAGATATAGAACTCGGAAAAATATTTGGTTATACACCATCAGAAATAAATATTTATTTAAAAGGACAATCATTGGGTGAAATTGCGATAAGGCAAGAGCCAATAACGGACATAGCTTTGGCAAAGCTAAGTAAATCAACAGCAAAGCTGGAAGAAAGAGGATTATCAACACAACTATCATTCAAGAAGTTGGAAGAGATAAGAAATGTAGCATCTGGAAAAATAACTCCATTCACAAAAGAATCTTCACAGGTCAATGTCCCTGTTATTTCAAAGCCATTCTTGGCAAGCCCATCTGAATTAGAAACCCCATCTTTTTTTTTGGCAAGGGCAAAAGGAACTATGAGCTTTGACATATTTCCAAAGCAAAAGGCAATTGAAGGGGGGAAATCAACAGAAGTTATGCCGATAAATCTGCTTTCGAAAGTATCTCCAAGAACCGAAAGGATAACCGATTTTGAAAGAATACCCCCCCCAAAGGAATCATTCACGGCAGAAATTGAATCAATGAAGATGCTATCAAAAGAGGAAGCATTAAAGTTGGCACAGCCATCAGCACAATTCACAGGGCTTTCAAAAGAGTTTACATCGGCAACAGCAAAGCTTTCTAAAGACATTTCCATAACTTTAGAGCCAGTTGAATTA
>CAZBFA010000011.1:0-3833 GCA_964491045.1 Candidatus Woesearchaeota archaeon | reverse complement strand
TCATGATAAAATTAATAATTTTTCTTCAATAAAAATATTTTTGAAATAGAAGAAGGCAAGAACTTAAAGGAAGCAAGAGCCGAAGCACAAACAAAAGCCTTCTATGAAACATTCAAGCCAGAGCAAACAATAGAGTTTATTGAATCAACAGGCAAAGGCATACGAAAGGAATTTGAGCCATCAACAGGAAGAAAGAGAGAAACAATTGTTTATGACCTATCTGTTGCCAAGCCATTCGCAGAAATACCGAAGGCAGAGCCGAAAGCAAGGTTTTATTCTGAAATCATTGATACTTTGACAGGAAAAACAAAAGCACAGATAGCAAGAGCGGAAGCAAGGCAGGCAAAGCAAACTTTAAGCTTCTTGCGTATCAAGGAAGAGCCATACACATTTAACATTCAGCGTTTTATTGAAAGTGCAAAGCCAAGACAGCTGTCAAGGACACAATACCTTAAAAATATAAGGGCAGCAGCAGAAAAAGCAAAGCCACAAGGATTTATACTTCCAGAATCATATCAAAAGGCTCTAGATTTTGAACGATTGCCAAAAACCGAATTTGATAAATTATTAGAACAAAAAGCAAGAATAGAACAATTTGAAAAACAATTAAGAACTGAAGAAAGAATAAAATTAGAATTTACGACTCCTAAACAAAGAGGATTCAAAATATTAAAAGGAATGGAGGGTGAAGAGATATTTAGATTAGGCAAAAGAGGAGATTTAATTATTGTAGAGACCCCTAAAAAAATAAAAGTTATAGAACCAGAAAGCAAACAATTTTTTGAAATCTTTAAGTCCAAACAACATCTGGCGGTTTAATTTTGGTTCAAGAACAACTTCCATTAATTGAAGAAGTAGTAATTAGCAAACCAAGAACGCCAGAGCAGGCATTAAGTGCAAGAGCAGAGCAGGGATTCCCACCAACAAGAGGAAAAGAATCTTTTGCTGGCTCTGGAAAAAGACAAGGAATATTTTTTTTGGAAAGTATTAAAGTTAAGCCAAGAGAATCCATAATAATCCAAGGATTAAGGAGTGGGATGTTTGCAGGAATTATTCCTCAAGTAAAACAGCAGCAGCCATCAGTCACACAAACCCAAAGGCAAATATCAATCCAGCAGCAGATACCAATTCAAAAGACAAAGCCAATTCAGGAAACAAAGCCAATGCAGCAAGCCAAACTGATTCAGATAACTTCGCAGCTCCAAGAAATATCCCCAGCACAAACAGTATCTCCAATCCAAGAAGTTACACCAATGCAGGAAATAACTCCATTACAAGATATTATTCAAATAACAAGGCAGACATTTCAAAGACCAAAACCGCCAAGAGAAACAACAATAACAAGACCTCCAGAAAAACCAATATCTAAACCATCAAAGGCTTTGTCAACCTCATCCAAGCAAATCTCAAGAGAGCAGGCCTATGATGTTTACATCAAATCCAAGCTTGAAAAGCTAAGGAAGGGAAAATACAGGAGCAGGGGATACTACAAGGCAAATCAGGAATCATTAACTAAAGAATCAGCTTTAGGGCTCGGAGCTTCAATCGTGGACAGATATGCAAACCGCTCTTTTGCAATCAGAAAAGCAAAAGGAACTCCAATCAATCGCCCTGAGCTGTCAGCAAAAGCCAGAGTTTTATTGTCGAAGTTCAGGGCAGCGAAAAGAAATCCTAACATCTTGGTTGAAAAATCAGCTCATGCGATAGATTCACCAGAGGAAGTTCGGCAAATCCCATACGAAGCTCTAAGGCAAAGGTCACGATTGCTCAGTTCTCAAACCACCTCCCAAGGTAAAAGGGCAATCCCTAGAGGTTTATTCCTTTCCTCTAGGGTTTCTTCTTCAAAAAGAAAGAAAACAAAGGCAATGAGGTTTTTAATATAATGGATGCGTGATTATTGAACAGAAAAGGTCAAACAATATTTGTGGCTATTGGAATTGTAGTTATGGTATTCTTGGCAATCATAGCCATGATACCCGCATTAAAGGATGCAGTAATCCTTGCAAGAGATGTAAACCATCTGGACTGCACGAACAGCTCTATATCTACAGGAACTCAAGCGACCTGTATAGTAGTGGACTGGTTCTTGTTTTACTTTGTAATCATGGGGCTTGGAGCAGCCTTTAGCTATTTCACAGGGATGGCAATATACAACAGAATAAGAAGTCAATGAAAGAAGATGAAATGCAAATCGCTAATGATAATTGGAATTGTTTTTATTCTTTCTCTTAGTCTTTCTTATGCAGCTGATGCAAGTGAGGCTGATGTCCAAAAACTGATTGATAAAAGGGATTTGCATTTCAGATTGTATAATATAAGCCATGATAACTCCTCAAGAAATCTTAATGCTGGTGTTACAGGAAATTATTTTAATAGAACCCATTGCCTAAACCAGACTTATGGATGCTGGGCAACATCTACGGGAGCTGACCAGGCACAGTGGGTATTGCCAGGTAACCATATCTTAGCCCAGACGACAGAAAACAGGAACATGACATTCTCCGTATGGGTCAATCTTACTAATTCACCCGCTGGTCAAGGGGGTTTTATCGCTCCAAATGGAGGGGCAAGAACTCAGGGAATGCACCTTTCTTTTAGCAGTATTAATGACGGAAGGTTTTCAAGGGCTAATTTTGTCGGAAACAGCAATGTTCACGATGTTTCAGGGGCAGCATGTGTAGTAGTAAAGAACCAATGGTCTCACCTTATATTGGTCTACAATGCGACAGACGAGACGATTTCCTGCTGGGTTGATGGTGTATTCAAGGCAGTTGGCGGTGTGTCTGAAACGATGCTGGCAGGGTCAGATGGCGTTTCAGATTTTGGTGTTGGGGCAGGGCAAAGTGCCGCAACATTCACCGCCCAATGTTTTACAATATTAGTTAATGTCTCTGCAAATGAATCTGAAAGGGCCTACCTGAACAATACCTGCCTGCCTGATGTGATTGCTGCACCACCGCCTGCTCCCTCAGTAGCCCCGATAATAAATGGAACATTGAACTCGACCATAGTAAAATTTGGCGGCGGAATAAATGCATCATATAATGTGACAGATGAAACAGCACTAAGCACAGGGCAGGTCATAATCAATCAGAGCGGATTCAACCAATACTTTAACTTTAGCCTGAGCGGGACAAGGGGGAATTTCTCCCAGAACTTCACCATATCGTGCAACTCGGGCTGTGTCATAAATATAACAGGAAGGGTTAATGACAGCACCAATGTTTTTTCACAGAACTCAACATTGATAACGGTTGCAGGCACAGAGCCGCCAAGTGCATCCCTGAATGGCAATAATTTCTTTAATGCAAATAATCAGTCAGTAATCTCCTATGCTTCAAGCGGTTCTGTACTTCTAAATCTTTCTCTGACGGATGACATAGACCTGTATGGGATTGAATTTAACGTGACAAATGCAACTTGGCAGCTTATAATCAATTTTACAAACATATCATTTAGCGGGGCATCATTCACATTCGCTAAATTGCTCAATGTGACAGCACCGCAGGGCTATTACAATGTGAGCTTCACAGTCTGGGACACCCACACATCCCAAGACATCAATTTTGAAGTTAATGACGGCTTTGGAGGCACTATAGAGTTTGACAATAAAATAAAGATAAGTGCAGACAATGCAATCTATTCCAAGGCAATAAAGAATTTTGACAGGTATAACCTTGAATTTGAATATCTCATAGCTCCCAAAACAAAAGTTTTCTATGTTGAATCAGATGGCATTTTGGAATATCGGCAAGATTCGCAATACAAGGGCCACTTCATTGACTGGAAGAACAAGAGATGGATTGATTTTGAGGGTGTTGAAGGAACTCCCA
>CAZBFA010000010.1:0-13574 GCA_964491045.1 Candidatus Woesearchaeota archaeon | reverse complement strand
AAAAAATGACATTAAAAGATGCATATGAAAATTGCGGGCAATGTTTTGGTATATATCGTGAGCTAGCAAGCCTTGAGAAGGATGGCCTGTTGTTATTCGGCTTGAAAAAGTCTTTGGACTTCAGAGTTATGGCTTTAAATTCCTTGGATGACGTGGGTGCTAATCCCGACCAAAACAGATATGGCAAGCCAGTTATTAGCCTTGCTCTGAGGGGATGCGCCAGCTGCACAACTGAATCTCCAATAATCGCCAGCATAATTTCCGCATATATCAAAAGAGAATCAGGCAGCAAGAAAGTATAATTACAATCCGCACAATAAATAAATACGTTAAAATAGTTATTCACGCAGCATAGCTCACATGATTCTCTTTTTTTATCTTTATCACGTTGTCAACAAAGCTTTCAATCTTTGGCTCGTGGCTCACTACAATGACCTGTTTTATGTTCAGCTCATCCAGGACGTCTTTTATTCTCGTTATCTGCTCATCTGAAAAGCCGTCTGTCGGCTCATCAAGCACAATCAAGTCATTTGTTTTTATGCTCGAAACAAGGTTGTTTATCACTTGATTTAAAGCAAGCCTGTAAGCCAGGGCAATTGCTGTTTTTTCCCCGCCAGACAGGTTGGAGTATTCAGTGTCATAGCCATTTTGCTCAATGGCAGGGTTGAATTCATTGTCAAGGTTTACATTCAGGCTTTCATCACTCATTATGACATTGAACCAGTTCTTGAACAGCTCATTGAAGTTGCTGTATATCTTTGACATTACCTTCTTTTCCATAACATCCACCATTTCAGCAAAAACATCATTGAGCCAGGATCTCAGGTTCTCTGTTTTTTGCATCTTTTTCTGCGCGTCCTGCTTTTTCCTTACTTCATTTTCAAGCATCAAAATTATCTTCTTGCTGTCATAAAATCTTGCATTTACCGCGCTGTATTTTATTTCTAATTCTCTCAATATTAAATTGTATTTTTCCAGGTCGTTTTTTCCGGAAGCGTGGATTTCATCAGCATTGCCAAATGAAGCCAGCTTTTCCCTTGAGGCATTTACGGCCGCTTCAAGCATGCTTGTGCTGCTTAAAATCATCGCATGCTTTTTGGCAATTTCATCCCCCCTTGCTTTCAGCTCGTTTAAATTTTTTATTCTTATCTTGTTTATCTCGTCTTTCTGATTTTCCAGCTTTAAATTTTCCAGCCTGGTTTTTATCAGGGCAATGTTCTCGCTCGCATTTTTTTCTTTAATCAAGGCCTCATTCAGCTTTTCATTATGCTCCTTTGTTTTCTTTTCCTCTTCATTCCTCATGCTATGCTTGTGCTCCTCAGAGACATTCTGCTTGCATAATGGGCATGTTGCCAGCCTGCCTACCTTTTCCATCAGCAGATTAGAATTGTCAATCCCTGCTCTTGCCACGCTTATTATGCCTGTTATCTCTTGATGCTGCTTTTCTGCATTGCCAAGATTTTCCATCTCATTTTTTATCAATACATCTATGTTTTCATTCACTTTTTCAATTGCTGCATTTTCATTTATCTTTCCATCAATGCTTTTTATCTCATTTTCAATGCCTGTGATTTCATTTTTTAGGTATTTTATCTTGCTTAAGCCTACTTCAATATCATTTCTTATCTTGCTGCTCTCTTTTATCTTTGCTTCAGTTTCATCAAGGTTTTTCTTTTTTTCTTCAACGCTTTTTTTCACTTCTTCTATCCTTGGCTGCAGCAAGCCAATCTCGTTTTTCAGCCTTTCTTCATTTTCAAGGCAAGACCTCAGCTCTTTTTTCTTTGCATCAGCATCGGTTGAATACAATGCAAGCGCTTTTGCCTTTTCCCTCAGGCTATTTGAGTAGATGCCTGTGTTTTCCCTTATCCTTTTGTACTTGTCAACCCCGAAAACCCTTCTCAATATGTCTATTCTTATTTCATCATCCTCCTGCAGTATTTTCTTTATCTCTTCTTGCGGGGTGTAAACAGTATACCTGTAGATAAGACCTTTTGACTTTGTGAGCAGCTCTTTTGGGTAATTCAACAGATCTAATATTCTTTGCTTCAATTCCAACGCGCTGCACCTTGTTGTTATATCATCTATTTTTATGCAGCCTTCATCCTGGGTTATGCCCTTTGCCCTTGACAGGCTTCTTTTTACTGAAACATCTTTTCCCTCAACATCGAAGTCCATTTCAACATAGCCCGAATTTGACCCGTTCCTGAGCAATGCATTCCCGTCAAGATATTTTGTTATCCCAAAAAGCGCAAATTCTATGGCGAGCAGCATTGAACTCTTTCCAGCCCCAACATCGCCAGCAAGAAGCGTGGTGCCGTCTTCAAACTTTATTGTGCAGTCGGTATAGCTTCTTATGTTGTGCAGTTTAAGCTGTTTTATCTTCATTTTAATCCTCCTGGTTCAGGAGCCCGGATATATTTGCTATCAGCCTTTCTTCAAATGTATATTGCTTCTCTCCATCCTGCTTCTCTATTGACATTGCTTCAAGCAGTTCATTCACAATCTTCTCTTTTTCAACGCCATTATCAAGCTCAATCACATTATCCATATTGTCTTTCACAACAGCATTTTCAATGTCTTCTATGCTGTTCTCTTTCACCTCTACAATTTCAAAGCTTTTTGCTGTTAGCTTTGATGTATTCCTTATTGTACAATATGCATCAGAAAACCATTCGTTTATTCCCTTGAAATCAATGTCGCTTGGCTTGCCTTCCTTCAAGATACCCTCTATCCTTATTGTTGCTATCTTGCCCTTTGCATTTTCTTTGTATTTTAATATTTCATCAGTTACTTCTGCCGGGCTTTTTCCATTTGCATCTATTGTTATGTTCAGAACATCCTTGAGGTTTAAATTGATGAATTCATAGTTTAATCTGTCATCAACGATATAAAAGCCTCCATTATGGAATTCTTCAATTTCCCTGAAATTATTCGGGAACAAGGCTCCTGGAAAGGCAAGCAGGCTGTTTTCATCTTTGTTCTGGAATATGTAATGTATGTGCCCGCCCGCATAGTAATTAAAGTTTCTTGGCAGCATTTCTTTTGGCATGCTCTCAACGTCTTCCATGCTTTTTGGCATGAATTCTTTTATTCCTGAATGGAACATGAATATCTTGAAGCCATTTTCATTTTCCAGCTCTTTCCTGTTTAAATTTTCATAGTCGAACTTTTCAAGCCCGCATCTTTTTCCATATAATCCGGTTATTTTTGCATTTGTTTTTCTGTCTTGCGTGAATTTTAATCCTTTGCCATCAAACTTGGAAACATTGCATGTCAGCCCTGCATTTTCCAGCACGTCAAGCATTGTTTTTCCAGAAACAGAATAATCATGGCTTCCTGCAATTGTGTAGACATTTATTCCGGCTTCTTTTGCAAGCCTCAATGCAGAAACAGTCTCTTTTATGTAATCTATGCCAGGCAATGCCGTATTGAATAGGTCACCACTTATCAGGATGAAATCCACATTTCTTTTTATGCATTCTTTCATGGCCAAGCCGAATGCTTCCAGGCCAAGTCCTGTTAATTTTTCATCTTTCCATCCGCCTATATGGCAATCAGCTAAATGAGCAAATTTCATCTTGTTCCCCTTTTATTTCTTAAAGAATGATTTTACAACGTTGCCATCTTTTAAAAACTTTTATGTTTATTTTCTGCATAATCTCTGTTGTTCTGATTGGGGTGCAAAACTCTTTTAAATGCACTGTACACCGGAGGTTCATGGCAAAACTCCAAATCACATTTTCAGAGGCAAAACGGGGCAGAAATGAGACTGGCCTTAGGCAGGCCTATTTGAATACAATCATGCAATCCTGCCCAGCATCGGTTTCTAAACTAATCTATGACCCTTCAGGCCTTTTAACAGTTGAGCATACCAAAAAACTGTTTGATGAAAATTTTTTGGCCAAGGAAGATGTTGAGTCCATAATAAATCATTTATACAATGCAGATGCGTCTGCTTCAGTTATTTTCTCTTATCCGCTTATTGGTTTGAAGAAATCACATCCGATATTTGTTTATGGGCGGGCATTTGCTGGCATTGATAAAGAGGCGTCTATTTTAAGCCTTATATTAGATCATGAGGTCTTGCATGCAGATGATTTGATGCATGGCATAAAGCTGCCGCACGGCATTGTTCTTGACTATGGAAATTTTGCGCAATTCAGCCCCGGAACGCCAACAATCTGCTCTGAAATTCGCGCCTACAGGAATCAGTTGGAAAATCTTGGGGCGAGGGGCATTGATCGAAACAGCACAAAAGAGATTTTTTATGGCAAAATTGAATATTTCATCAAGCTCCTGCATTCAACAGTGCCAAAATCAGATATAGAAAAACTGGTTATAAGCGCATTTTGATTCTTTGCACATTTTTTGTTATTTATTTAGTGCAGGCAGGATGTCACTGGTCATAACAAAGTATAAATATTTATCTCTCTTGTTTTTTGCCATGCCAATTGACGATTTCATAACGCACCCAGAGATTCATAAAAAAGGGTGGGGCAGGGAGCTTTGGATAGCCAACGGTAATTTATACTGCAGCAAGATTCTAGAGATCATAGAAGGAAAGCAATGCAGCATACATTATCACAAGCTAAAGGATGAAACATTTTACATCCTGGAAGGAAGAGTCAGGATGGAGCTTTACTATGACCCTCATCCAGCAGAGCCAACAACCGTGATTATGATGCCAAATGACACAGTGCACATACCAAAATTATTGGCGCATCGGTTTTACGGCCTGGAAGACAGCAAGATTTTAGAGGTTTCAACGCAGCATTTTGAGGAAGACAGCTACAGAATTTTAAAGGGAGATTAAAAAATAAAAAAGAAAAAGTAATCTGCTCGATTACTTGTATAGTGTTGCAATGCCTAATTTGTCGCCGTTTTCAAGGCTTCTTTTCTTTGTTTCACCATTGCTTGCATATCCATACATTGTTTCTTCTGCGCAGCTGGTTGTATACAAATCGCTTAACCCGACTGTGTGCCCGAGCTCATGCGTTGCTATGTTCTCAAAGTCCATCTTTGAGGTGCAGTCTTCAGCCAAGCAGTCAGCAGACCAGTCAAAGTCAAAATCATCATAAACTTGGTCCCACTCAACAAGCATCCTCTGTCTTGGCGGCCCGCTGAATATCCCCCAGACTATTGTGACACCTATTGCCCCTGAATCAGATATGTCTGCAAAGTAAACCTCGTTCTTGTTGTCAGGGCTTGCTGTGTCTGCTCCGTCAACTATGCCCGTTGTTTCACCCCCAATGATGTTTTTTCCGGCAGCTGTTTCCCATTTTGCAATGTCTGAAGCAAGGTTTGCTCTTACAAATTCATCGCTTAATCCATCATTGTTCAATGTGTTAACCAAGTAAGGCTCAAGAGTTTTCCATTTTGCTCCGTTTGCCAAGAATCCATAGCAGCTAGTTCCTGGCGCTTTTGCATTTCCTGTCTGCCTTCCAAATCCTTTTTTGTAGTCAACAATTGCATATCCTTCCACAACATTTCCATTGTCGACAGCTGTTCCAAGGCTGAAAACTCCCGGGCTGACTTCAATTGCATTTGATGGTATGGCAACTATCGCTTTCCCATTTGATGGGTTTACGCTTGCCAATGCCTGTGTCAAATCTGGCTTTGCTGCCAGTGCAATCCCTAATGACAGCACAAACACTAAAATTAATGCTGATATCATATTTTTTAATTTCATTTTTGTTCCTCCATTGATTTATTTTAAATCCTTTATTTTTGCTTCAATTGAATCTTTTATAGCCTTTTTATCTGTATCAAACCCTGTTGCCTTTATATCCAGCAATGTGCTCAATTCGATAAAAGTGCCATCCTCTTGCTGCAAGAAAACTGTTTTGGTCTGACCTCTGTTAACAACAACCAAATCTGATTTTGCATCTCCATTTAGGCCAATTGTGTATATATGCTTTGGTGCAAAAGTATATCTTGTAAGTTCCACAGCGCCAAAATAACCAAGCGCCCCAGCAAGGCTATATGACAACAACTTATCTGATTTGTTCATTTTTCCCTCCATTCTTTGAATGAAATTATGACTGCTTATTGAGAAAAAGATTGTTTTATAAATCTATTGCTGGCCGATCCCTTGAATATCTTGCTCTTCATACATCTCTTGCTCTGTCATTGGATTTGCCAGCTTTTCCAGAACTCTGTTTTGATATGCTGGCAGGTTGTCAAAATCTTTTAATGCTGGCGGGTTTTCCATCAGGCACTCAATGCCTTTTTGCCCGTATTTGTCAACTATCGGCTTGACAAGGTGGCATCCACCCTCATAAATATCCACTATGTTCCAATCAAAGATCGTTTCCGGCCATTTGTTATATATATCTTCTTTGTTGTTCATTGTTGCGCTGAAATATTGCGCAATGCCTTCTGATATAAGCGTAATTCCTGGATTATCTGATGTCCAGTCCCCCCCGCCTTTGCTTTCATTCAACTTGTCCATGTAATAATGGCCTAGTTCATGATCAAGCACTTCCTTCATATTATAAAGCATGCCAAAGCTCAAAAAGTTTGCTAATCTATTTGTTGTGTTTTGCTCTGGTGTGATTGCATTTCCCAATGGCAGGAAAATCTTGTCTTCTTCTGCAATGTATTCCCCCCTGACAAAAGGCCCATAATGTTGTCTTGCTGGCGGGTTTTCGTGCGATATTTCTGGGGTTCCAAAATGTTTGATTCCAAGTCTTTCTTCTTGCTCTTTGATTATTTTGCCCAGGTTGCTTTCCACATACTGCTTTACATTCTTGTCAACTTTTTTTTGGAGTGCTGCGCCAGCATAGAACATGGCATAAGGAGTGAGTACAATGGCAGAGAATGCAGCAATAATTATTTTTTCGAATTTGTTTGATCTTCGATCACTTTTTGGTTCTTGCTCTGGCATTGGTTTTATTATATCTGCCTTTATTATTAATGTTTTGTTACCGGTCTTTGTAGTGAATCATCATAGAAACAATTTTGAAATTGCCTTACACGTCTATTTTATGGCCGTCATGCATGACGTGCACATTATTTTTTATATCATACCCCATGTCAGCGCACAGCTCTATTATTCCTTTATATTGGCTTGGCTGCCCATGCCCGGGTATTACATGCTCTGGCCTTGTCATTGTTATCAAGTCTCTTATGTCTTCTCTGCTCGCATGGCCAGAAACATGGATGTCTTTGAATATCCTGACGTCTTTCTTTTTCAATTTCTCCTCTATTGCTTTCCTGTTGTTTATATTGGGAGTTGCCGGTATTATTCTGTTTGAGAATATCACATGGTCACCGCTCAGGAATTCAAATTGTATATCGTTAGTCAGCATCTTATTTAATACAGAGCTTGGCTCTCCCTGCCCGCCCGTGCATATGACCAAGTACCTGTGCCTTTCTTCCCTTGAGATGCTTTTCAGCCTTTTTCTTATCTTGCTTGCATAGCTTACAATTTCAGTGCCTGAAAAATCAGCAAGCTTTAATCTTTCAGCAGCCTTGATGTATTTCTGCATGCTTCTTCCCAAAATAAGTATCTTCCTGTTCAGTGCCTTGCCAAAGTCAACCAGGCTTGTCAATCTTGCTATGTGGCTTGCAAATGTTGTTGCAAATATTATATTTTCAGAGTTTTCAGTGCCAAGCATCACATCCTTCAGCATTTCTCTTGCAACCTTCTCGCTTGGTGTTTTCTGATCGCTGTTGCTGTACAATGAATCAACTACAAGCGCCTTTACATTTTCCTTGCCAAGCTCTTTCAGCCTGTTTGTATTTGATTTTTTTCCAAGGACAGGATGGTTGTCAAACTTGTAGTCATTTGCATAAAGGACAGTTCCTTCCTTTGTATGCACTGCGACCATTGCTGTTTGCAGCGTGCTGTGGGTTATCCCTATCATCTCTATCTCTATGTTTTCACTGACCTTTACCTTTGAATTTGGATTCACTGCCTTCAGCTTGTTTTTTATAGTTACCTTGTCATCTGCTGTCATTGATTTCAGAACCTCAATTGTATATGGGGTTCCTATTATTGGCACGCCATAATGCGGCGCCAATATCGGGACAGCCCCAATATGGTCCAAGTGAGCATGCCCCAAAACAATTGCCTTAACATTTTTTGCAATGTGTTTTATGACATTGTCATTTGGTATTGCCCCTATCTTTATCAAAGAATCCCTGTTTAATGTTCTTTTGTCCCCGCCACCCTCTTCAAAGTCGATTATGGCTGGCAGGTAAAAACCCATGTCAATTATCACTGCTTCATTATCAACAGCTATTGCAGTCATGTTTTTTCCAGCTTCTGCATAGCCGCCTATGCTGTAAATGTTTATCATGTGATTTTGATATATTCATTTGATTTATAATGTTTTCGAAGTGTATATCATAAGTTGAGGCGCAAGGTTCACTTCACTTGTATAACACAACCCTTTTATATTTTCATGCCATGCTAAATGAACGTTCTAAAACCATGGCAGAGCAATTAACTCCAATAAAAGGTGATGAATTCATAGTTAAGCTACTTAATGGAGAAAGATCCTTCCAAAATGTAAAACTTGAAGAGGGCTTTGATTTTAATTCTCATGATGGATTTGCAGAGATGCTGGACTATCTCAGAACTGCTGATTTAAAATTATCTCCTGTAAGATTGGTCAACTCTGATTTCAGCCATTGCATTGCCAAAAACCTGTATCTGCCTTATGTCAGGGCGCAGGGGGCAGATTTTATTGGGGCAGATTTTCTTGGCTCCATCTTTGATGGCGCAGACTTTTTTTGGGCTAAATTTGACAATGCTGATTTAAGAGTATCAGATATTGTCGGGGTGGACCTCATAAAAGGAAGCCTTTATGAAGCAGATCTCAGGGGGAGCAACCTTTCAAGGTCTGATTTTCACGGTACAAATCTTGAAGGCGCGAAATTCCGGCTTGCAGAGCTGTGCGATATGCGCGATTTTGAATATGCCATAAACCTGAAGAAAGCTCATTTTTCTGGTGCCATAGTAACTGACAGGGAAAGGGCAATAATCAGGAAATCGCTCGGGTTTAGAAAATACTTCACAAGGCTTGAATTAAAAAATAAGGTGATTTAAAAAAAAATGGTGTTTGATTCTCTTATGATATTTCAGGGGTTCTTTTCATTAGCGCTATTTGCATTGCTTATTGTCTTTTGGTTCAATCTTGGGAATACAACATACAACATTAAGTCAAGAAAACTGCTCGTTGTGCTTTTTTTCTTGATGATCCCAATATTATTGAGGGCATTTAATTTTCTGGATTTCCTTGCCGTAAAAAGGCTTTCTGCAACCATTATTGCCCAGTTCATAATATTTTTAGCCTTCATAGTTTATGCATTCATGCTCCATGACAAGCTGAAAAAAGGCAGGAAGAATGAGCTTGAAATATTAGTCAGCACAAAAGTCCCGCTAAAGGATGACATAAACCACCAGATAGTCCTTCCAGAAATAATAAAACTAAACAACATCAAGAAGGCAGTTGCAAATGAGCTTATCATTGTTGAAAGGCTCAAGAAAGAGCACGGCGCATTGCAGGACAAAGTAAAAAGCATTGGCGCCGGCATTAAAATCTCTTCAAAAGGCCTCAAACTTAAGGAAATTGAATTCAAGAAAAAATCCAGCTTGCTTGAGCTAAAAACAAGCAAGGTTGAATACTCTGAAAAAGAGCTAAATTCCTTGAGGGAAAAGTTAGATCATGACAAGAAAAATCTTTCCGAGCTTGCTGCAAAATTAAAGGCAAAGGAACGAACCCTGCTTGATAAGGAAGATGTCCTCAGGGAGATGAAGGAAGACATTGACTCGATAAATAATTCCATAGAGAAGGAAAAAAGCATTATCGAAGGCAAGCTTAACAGCATGGTTTTGCTGAAATCTGCAATAAAGGAAGAAAGAGGCAGGCTTTCAAATGAATCAGCTGAAGTGAGAAAAGCCAGGCATGATGTTGATGTTTCTCTTAGAAAATTAAATGATGAAAAAACAACATTTGTGTCTGTCAAGGATTATGTGCTAAAGCAGAAAGAAGGGCTTGATGCCAGGTCTGATGCCTTGAACAAGAAAGATTTTGGCATAAAATCACTTGAAAAAGAGCTTGCGCGGAAAGAAATAGCCCTGAACAGGATGCAGGAAGAATTAAAGAATAGATTAGAAAAGGCAGAAAAGGAATCTGCTGGCTTGAAAGCCCTGCAAAAGCAGCTTGATGATCAGCAGGATTTGCTTGAGGAGCAGAAGCACGATGCTGAAGACCAGATGAATGCCATAAAAAAAGAGAAAGCCATGCTGGAAGAGAAAAGAAACGTGCTTGACAGGCTTCATGCAGGGCAAAAGAAAAAAGAGCAAGAGCTGAAGGCAAGGATGGACAAGGTTGATGTTGAAGAGGAAAATATTGTTGACATTAAAGAGATGCTTGAAAAAGAAAGAAAATCAATGCAAAAACATCCCAATTTTGCTGGGATGAATGGGGCAAGAAAGGATGGTGGTTTAATTGTTAAATGAGCTTGTTGTTGGCTTGTCATTTGGAACAGCATTATTCATATTCATTGGCATGTTGCTTTCAATAAGATTGAAAAAGTTTGAATCTGCAGGAGCAAGCAAGCTCTTGAATATGGTGGTGATTGGCCTTTTGCTGTACTTTATGCTTGTCATAATTGACCTGCTGAATTATCTGAATGTTCTTGATGGGCAGTTTTCTGGCATCATTCCATTATTGAACACTGCTGCATCGGTCTTCATAGTGCCATTGTTTGTGGCAATGCTTGTTGCGGCTGTTTTGATATTGCGCGATTCTTCCAACTGAAGCAAGGAATGCCCATTAATGCATCCTGCAAAATCAGAAATAAGAAATAGAAAAAGATGAAGATTGATTACTCAGAATCAAAATCATCATCTTCATCGCCCTCATCATCGGCATCATCTTCATCGCCCTCATCATCACCATATCCATAGCCAAACTCTTTGAGTGGATTTAATCTCATCTGTCGACCTCCATATTTTTTTATCGTGTATGTTAAACTTATTTATATAATTAACGATTTTTTGTTATGATTGGATAGAGTATACTTTACTAACAAAAAACTTATTTACTGGCTGAAAAACCATTGAAGCATGAAAAGAGTTTATTTCGCCACAACAAACAAAGGAAAAGTCAACTCAATAAGCAATGCAGTGTCAAAGTATGGAATTGAGGTTGTTCATTGCCCAATTGAATTGCCAGAGCCGCGAACCGATGATTTAAAGAAAATTGCCCGGGAAAAAGTCCTGTTTGCTTATAAGAAAATTGGAGAGCCATGCATTGCTTTGGATTCTGGATTTTATGTCAATTCTCTTAATGGTTTCCCAAGGGCATTTGTGAATTTTGCCATTGAGACAATCGGGCTTGAAGGCATTTTGAAATTGGTTGATGGAAAGCCAAGGGATTGCGAATTCCGGAATTGCCTGGCTTATTTCGATAAAACTTTGCAAGAGCCAGAATATTTTGGATCAGAAAATTTGGGCGGCATTCTTTCTGATTCACCAAGGGGAGAAATGAAAGAGTATGCTTGGAGCAAGTTGTTTTTGATTTTCATCCCAAAAAACTCAAATAAAACCCTGGCAGAGATGTCGGTGGATGAATACCAGGAATGGCGAAACCAGCGATATAAGGATTCATTTGCAACGAAGTTTGCTGAATGGATAGCCAAAAAGTAAAAAACATCAATCAGGCAAATGTAACTCTTGTCTAGTTATATTCTATGATATTACTTTAATTGTAGCGAAATATTTATAAATCTGCGCCGACCCAAACAAGAATAATCAATGTTTATTGTTATAAAAAAAGAAAAAAGTGGTACTAAATGGTCGAGCACATCAAAAATCCATCTCAAAACTAATGGATGAGGTCCAGAAAGTTGAAGATGCCGAGTTTTCTAAAATTGTTCCTGCGCTTCTTAAAAAAGGCGTGGACAATATAGATCTTTCAATGTTTGGTGATGCTGACAAAGCAGACTTGCTAAACAAGGCGGGCGATGAACTTTTCAAGAGGGGCAATTTCCCAGAGGCAATAAAAGCCTATACTATGACAAATAATGATGCAAAGCTTGTCAGGATAGCTGAAGAATACCAAAGCATAAGCATGATATCAAAAGCAGTTGATGTCTTGATTTTAATCAATGACAAGCAGCGCCTCATAGAAATAGGCAATAAATGCCTTGCTGACTCGCAGATAAGCGATGCGATAAGGGCGTTCAAGGCAGCAGGCGAATTTCAAAGATTATTGCAGGTTGGCGAGCTGTGCGTTCAAAAGGACAAGCTGGATTTTGCAATTGAAATCTTTAACATATTGAATAACAGGGAAAAGCTCATCGAGATCGGAGACAAGTGCTTGAAAGCAGGCCAATACTTATATTCATCACATGCGTACGAGCTTGCTGGCGACAGGGAAAGATTAAGCAAGGTTGGCGACATTTTCTTGAAATCAGGTTTGTTGGCAAATGCATTGCAGATATATGAAATTGCAAACAACAAGGTCATGGTGCAGTTCATAAAGCAAAACTTCAATGAAAAAGATTACAGCACAAAGATATACATATAAAATATGCTCGATGCCAAAAAAATACCTGAAAGAGAATCAACAAAAGAGCTTTTGACAAGATTAAAGGCCCAGGAAAATTCTGTGCCGGCAAAAACTGTTCAGTACCTGAATATAAAACAGGAAGCAAAGCCAAAAGAGGCTTCGACAATACCAGAGTATAATGTTGAAAACATACTGCGCCAGATAAACGCGCTGGAAAAGAAGATGCAGGAAGACACTCAAAATTACCTCAATTTATTTTATGATTTGAGGAAGCTTGAGGATAGGCTTTTGAAAGCAGTAGAATTTATAAAGACAAACAATATTAATGTTAAGGACAGCATCGCCAGAGAATTGGATGCGAGAGAGAGAATCATAGCAAGGAGGGCTAAAGCAAAGGTATAAAATGGGAATACTTGACAAAATAAAGGATTTTATTACAGAAGAAGAACCTGGAAATGAGCAGTCTTATGCAGAGATTGATGAATACAAGGACTTGAGCGACAAGAGGCTTGCCATTAAGATATTTGATGTCAAGCAGGAATCTGACATAAAAAATGTATTGAATGAGCTCAGGGAAGGCAGGACAATAGCGTTGATAAGCAAAAATGTAACACTGTCAGATGCTCAATTAAAGACAATGGTGTCAAAGCTGAAAAAGACCTGCGATGCCTCAAATGGTGACATTGTTGGCTTGTCAGAAAACTTGTTCATAGCAACACCAAGCATGGTCAAGATAGACAGGGAAAGCAAGATTTAATAACTGCCATCTCTTTTTCTTTTTTATGGAATATATCATTGAGCATCTTGAGCCAAGGCTGTACAAGTGGTGCCTGCTTGAATATAGGCATATCTCGAGAATTGTTGGCAAGAAAAACCTTCTAATAACAAATGTCAGGAACAAAAGCAGATTAAGAGGCATTGCTTTAAGCAGGAACATCTTCAGCAAAAGTTTCAGGCAGTTAAATTTCAAGAATTCCTGTGTGATGAGCCCGTATGCAAAAAAAGCCCTGGTGAGCAATGATTCCAAAAAATTCAGCTATCTTGCTG
>CAZBFA010000009.1:0-14310 GCA_964491045.1 Candidatus Woesearchaeota archaeon | reverse complement strand
TCTGGAAGGCCTTTGATGCAATTCATCTCAGAACTGAAGTTCTGAGTTTTCTTGCATTAATTACATAAAGCCATTATCTGGTCTTTTTAGTTAATGCATTAATATCTCTTTCTTCTTAACAAAAGCATGCAACCAATGCCTGCTGCAACAGCTGAAGATGCAACAAACACAGGCAGCCTGTAATCCGGCTTTGGCGGGCGGTACGGAATCTCAAGATTCTTTTGAAGGCATGACTTGCAAGAGCCGCCGCAGTCTATGCTGGTTTCATCATAATCCTGCTTGCTGTTGAAGCACCATGGGCAATATTCCTTGTAATCACTTGTTGACTTGAAGTTCAGATAAAAATTTGGCTTTTCCTTGTAGACAATGTTCAGGCTGGCATCATTCACATTGATTTCGATGCCATTGCATCTCTGCCTTGTTTCAACTTTTATTTGAACTTGCTTTTCTTCTTCACAAGGAGTTATCTCCAGCAGGTCTTCAAATGCAACGATTTCTTCTTTTGACAAGCCCCTTGATTCAAAGCATTTTGTGGCATTGTGCTCTTTTTTTGATGCTCCTTCTGGCCCGTCAGACAATTCTGGCAAAATTTCCTTTATTTCTGGCAATTTGCATGGCCTTTCTTCCAGAGCTTCATCAATCACATCAGAGCAGCTGTTGATTTCTGCGCAGCTTCGTGTTTGTTTTTCATTCTTGCAAACAGACCATTCTGTGCAGCGCGTTATTCTGGTGCAGGCAACTACACAATTTCCATTGCTGCATGTCAATCCTTCAGAACATTCTCGTGAAGGGCCATATTCCAAACAAGAGTCATCATCATAACTGCCGCATGTTTCGTACGATGTCGAGGAACTGCATCTTTTTTCTCCGGATGAGCAATCATCAGTACATCCGCCGCCAGAACCGCCGCCTCCACCTCCACCTCCACCACCTGTTTCATGAAGTTCAAAGTCAACAAGGCCAGAGCTTGTCAGATTATGGAACTGTGAATACGTGCCACCAGTCACTGGCCGAGTTGCATTTACCATATAATTTGTATGAAATACCTTTCCCTCGCCGCTATGCTCATATTCAACCAAGGTTAATTCTGGCGTATAGCCTGAAGCATCTGTCAGGGCACTTATTATATACGTGCTAGATTTGTTATAGAATGAAATGTTCAGGCTTGAAAATACTACTTGATTATCATGCGCATATGCCTTCAAGAACCAGTACACCTCCAATATGCTGGATGCAACTGACGTAGTTACATTAGTGCTGTTGATTACTTTGTTTATTAGGCTGGAATCGCCTAAGGCTCTTACTGCCAACTTTACATTGCTTAAAATTGTGTTGTTTGTAAAAATAGTATTGTTTGCCGTGTCTAAGATAACACCGTAGCCAGAGCTTAATGTCATTGTGTTGTTTGTTATGTTGGTGTCGGATGACTCGGTTATTATTAAGTTTGCAATTCTTACTGTTGAAACTGCTGCTATTGAAGGGGCTAAAGTCCCTGGATCCTGGGTTATTGTTGCATTTGTCAGGTCATTGTATGTGTAGTTGTTGTTGCCATTTGCTGTGAATATATCTGCCTGGAAATACGTGCAGTTTGTTTCATCTGCCATAGAAGCTAAAGAAACATCAGACAGGAATTGGGCTATGCTTAAACAGCTAGATGCTATGCTATTATCAAAAAATATAGTAATATTTCTTTGTATTAAGCCTGCATCAGATGAATTTAGCTTTACCAAAGCCAAGTGCAAATTAGCTGTACCATTTATTAGCGCTGAAACATTAGTATTATTTGTCGCTACAGCCAAATTATCGCCACCCTGATAAAGCAATAAATGTCCGCTTGTGCTACCTGCTGTATCATTGTAAATGGCACCCAAGGCATCATTTCGATAAACAACGGCAGACATGTAAAATTCTGTAACATAAGAGATTATTCCATTGTAGCTTAGATTATTATTTTCTATGATGCTGTAATTGCTTGAGTTTAATCTTATTCCTGCCTGGCTGTTATTGTAAATTATATTATTGGTTATTGTTGAATTAATTGTTTTTAATAAGGATATTCCTGCATCAGAGTTGTTTGATATTATGTTGTTGGATATTGTTATATTGAATGATGTGGGATCATAAATGCCGTGTCTTGAACTATTATAGATTATGTTTTGCAATATTGACAATCCAAGGATATCTTCTGCATATACTGCATCCTGATGATTGTAGATGGTATTGTTTGATATTAATGAATAATTAGATCCAAACAAAGATATGCCTGCTTTTGTGTTGTTGTATAGTGTATTATTGTTGATTACAGTAAAGTTTGATGAGTTCAGGGCTATTGCATCTAATCCGCTCTCATAAATTGTGTTTTTTTCTATTGTTATATTGTTTGAATTTAATAAGAATATTCCTTGCTTTGAGCTGTTGAATATTTGGTTGTTATATATTGTTATGTTATTTGCTCCTGCATAAATGCCATATCCTGAATTGTTTGATAATAAGTAATGGCTGATAATCGAGACACTCTCGGAGTCTTCTATGTAGATGCCGTCCCTTCTGTTCTTGAATATAGAGTTATTAAACATATGCGTGTTGTTTGTTCCAAACAAAGATATGCCGGTAAGCACATTGTCTCTTATTGTGTTATTTTCTATTCGGCTTGAATTTGATGAGTTCCCTGCAATTCCATACCTTGAATTGTTTGATATTGTATTTCTTGCTATTGTTATGTTTGACGATTCTGTGTAAAATATACCATATCTTGAGCTGTTTCCGATTAACCAGCTATCTAAAATTGATATGCCTTCTGAATCTTCTATGTAAATGCCATCTCTTCCGTTGTTAAATATTGAATTATTAATTATTTTTGAGCTGTTTGAGCCAAACAAAGAAATTCCTGCAGCAACATTGTTTCTTATTGTATTGTTGAATATTATAGTATAATTCGAGAAGTTTGCTGATATTCCATCTTTTGAGTTGTTGAAGATTATATTTTTCTCTATTGTGACATTTGAGGACTTTAGCAATAAAACGCCCTGGTAAGTGTTGTTGTTGATTACATTGTTGAATATTGTCACATTTTTTGAAGAAGTTATGTTTATGCCGACCGCAAGATTTTCATATATTGAATTGTTTGTTATAGTCAGGTTTTCACTGTTGGATATGGCTATGCCTTCTGTATAACGATAGATTGTGTTGTTGTACATCCTTGAGTTATTAAGGTTCCTTGCAGATATGGCTGGTTCTGGGAATAGCGGACCAGCATATGATAAAATTGTGTTATTATATACAGTTATATTGTCACCGGATAAAACCATAGGGATAAGTGTTATGTTTGACAGCACATTTCCGCTAATTGTTATATTTCTGCTGTATAGTGCAGAGAATTGGTAATTCCCACCAGTAATGAAAATGCCATAGGTGATATTGGCTATTGTGTTGTTTATTATATATGAGTTGTTTGAGTTATTTAGGGATATTGCACCACGCCCGTTATAGGCAGTATTAGCAGAGATTTGCTTTAGTATGGTATTGTTAATTATAGATATGTTGCTTCCCATCAAGTTGATTATATTATACCTATCAGTATCAGACCCATTTATGATATTTGATTTTATGTAATAGTTATCTCCAGAAAACCTAACTGAATTAGATGCACCAACACCCGAGCTTATTGCCGCGCCAGAGCAATTTATGAATGTATTGCCAATGAATTCATTGCTGAAACCCGGCAGGACTATGCAACCATTTCCACCCGGACCACCAGAATTATCCCCTATGCCATAAAAAGTATTGTTGTAAAACTTTGAGTCGTTTACTATAACTGCCGCATTTGCTGTTGCTGATATTGCTGGATTGCTTGTATGATTAAATAAATTGTTCTTAAATGTAATATTTGCTGACGCTATGTGCGTAGAGCCAGTGCCGCTAAACAATACGCCTGCAATAGCCTTGCTGATGGTATTATTCTCAAAAATGCTATGGCTCGCATCATTAATGTATATTGATTCAGCCGATGTATTAGTTATTGTATTATTTGCTATTATGCTATAATTTACATTATAGAAATACATTGTTGGCGACGCCGCCCCAGACATATTGATTACATTGTCATAAACATAACTGCTGCTGGTGTTTACTAGGTATATTGCACTTCCAGTAGTTTCAAAATAACAGTTCTTTATAGTTATATTTGCTAATTGCCCGCTGCCAGGATTGATGTTTATGACTCTGCTCTGAGATCCGCTATTTCTTATTCTTGTCTGGTTGCATTCTAAAATCACAGAGGAATTTGTGATGTTCAGCAAGCCATTATTGTTATTGTCGACAACATCATAAGTGTCAGGACACAAGACAACAGACCTTTGGATGCCCATGCCATTGCCAGGTATCAAGCACCTGTTATTAGACAAAGGTAGCATATCATAACTGTTGTTCATGCCAGATGTATAGCTTAATTCACCAAAGCCGTCTCCATCGCCATCATAGTCATAAAAGCCATAATCAGAATAATAATTCCCCCCAATCATAGGGCCATTAATGATATTCGTTCCAGAATAATTGCTAATGTTCCAGTGATTATTGCCAAGGTCATTGACATTTACAACATTCTGGCGAGTTGCATTTAAAACGTTGTTATAAACAGAATTGTTTGAGCTTGAAGTCAGATCAATGCCATATCGGCCAGATTGAATTATGCCGTTATCAAGTATGTAATTGCTGTAAATGAGGCTGTCGTTTGCGCCAGAGATATATATGCCCGAGCCCTCATCATTATATGCTATTGTATTGTTTGTTATCGTGATATTCAGGCTTCCAGTAATTCGTATTCCATGTTCAGTATTGTTAATAATAGTATTATTTACTAGAGTGTTATTATCGCTGCGGCTGCCTGCCGTTATGCCTATATACAGATTATGTTGCAATAAATTTTTTTTGATGGTATTATTTGTGCTGCTGGTGCCAATCCCTATAGTCTGGCTCCCGCCAAGACCATTGCTAAAGGTTATGGTATTATTGAATATAAGATTATGGTGAGAATTAGTTATGGATATGGATTCCAAGCTCATGTTTGTTAGGTTATTCTCGGCAAAGGTGGTAAAATTTGAATAGAACAAACGGATTGCTGTAGTATAATTAGATATAAAACAACCGCTGATAGTAACATCCTTGCGATAATCCAATTCAAATCCCCTGCCTGACAAATTCCCAACCAGAACCGTCTTGTTGCAGGTTACAAAAACAGAGTCATTGCTTACTGTTATTACATTGCTGTCTCCATCAGTGTCATTTACATAAAAAGTGCCAGAACATAATGTAGTGCTTTCTGTAATGTACATGTCATTAATTGGCTCAACGCAATCACCATAGTCAACGCTTACATTGTATAATACCGGCCCGTCTGAACTGGAATCATTGTCTAATGTGGCAAAGAATGCCATGTACTGAAAGTATCTTGAATCAGGCGTTACTGTATTGTTCAATATGCTATAATTGCCCTGCCAGAAGTTTGTATTTGATGTATTATCAGGGCCGACAAATGGCCTTTGCTCAACACAGTTTGATGTCAGGCAGCTTCTTACACGAAAAGAAACATTTCCACTTCTGTTTGTTATGTTCTCTGTCCATGACAAATTACGCCAGTTTGTGACTACACTGGCATCAAGAACAGCGCTGGTGTAATTTCCAGACAGAATAGTTGAAAGATAGTCAGTCATATTTAATTGGACAGCCAATGTTGTTGTGTTGTAAAATGTTTCATTATACGTTCCAGTGTTAAAATCCGTCTGTGAAAGTGTTTGGAGCACAGCAAAGCCGGTTATATTCAAATCTTCTTTTAAAAGGTAAAAGGACAGCATTGCAAGGATTAACAAAGCAGGCAATAACAAATTCCCAATATTCAATTTTCTTTGCTTTGCTCTTTTTTTATTCATGTGACTCCTCGAACTCAAGATACCATTTGTTCTTCTGGCTGTCAAATTTAAAAACTAAATTATATTTCTTGCTGGAATCTAAAGAAAACAGCAGGGGCTTTGGTATTGTTGTCTCATAAGAACTGCCTCTTTTGTAGATTTTCCTCTTTATGTCCATGATTATGAGCCCTTATTTTATACTTATTAATATACTTATTATAATGCTTATTTTTGTACTTATTAATAAACCCTTTTTATTAATAAATATATAGTTTAATCTTGAAGTGGTGACTTTGCAGCAAAAATTGATGTTTAAACTGTATTTTGGGGCATAAGGAAGGCATCAACCTTGCTTCGTGCCTTTTCCCTTTCTTTTTGATGGTTTTTTAGGAAGGCATTTATTTTATCAATAAGAAGTGCTTTTAATTCAGATGTCAATAATCTTCCAGTCCTGTAATCGTCGTCTATTTTCTTTAGTTTTTTGTCATCAGGCTCAAAAAACATCCTAAGGTACTGGTAAGAAATGTCAATGTCAGGATTTCCGCCTTTCTTCCTGTGCTCTTCTATAGTATTCCTGCCACCTGAAAAAGCATATTTTTTTATTTTTCTTTCGACCTCTTCTGGAGAATCTGCAAGTGATATATAACTTTCTGGCATAGACGAGCTCATTTTTCCGCCCTGCAAACCAGGAACTAAAATATTAAATGTTGCTGAAGGCATGATAAAATTAAATTCTGATTTCATTCTCGAAGCAATATCTCTTGTGAAATTTATATGTGGTAACTGATCTGCCCCAACAGGGACTATTGTTGGCCGCGGACCGCCAAATTCTTTTAATTGGGGGTGTAAAATATCCGCTACTTGCGTTAATGCTGCAGTAAGTTTCGCAGGGCTTGCCTCCCCGTATATGGATTTTATTTCATTAAAAGTTGTTTTTTTTGAAATGAGCTTGCTTAAATTGCTATATTCCTTTTTGCCGCCAGTTTGGAAATAAAAATGGACTTTTTGCGGTTTTAAACCTAATGCAATATAATTTAGCAAATACTCATTTACTGCTATCTCTCGTGCCCTTTCTAGTGGTATATCTCTGGTTAAATAAGCCTCAATGTCTGCTGCGGCAATAAAACAGTCTGCACCCATGCGTTGGTAATATATCATCTGGTCAGCTATAAGCTTATGGCCTAGGTGGAATACACCTGATGGCATTAGACCAGTCATCATAACAAAACTTTTTTTTTCTTTTATAGCCCCCATTATTGCCATAAACTCTTTATGGCCAAAGACAAGCCCCCTACGCATATACATTGGTGGATTTGGCACATGATTTATTACTTCTGAAAATTCCTGAATCCCAAATTCCTTGCATAGGCGGGAGTAATCGTTTATTTGTGTCGACCCCCAAGGATCTACTTTTTGTTTCATGGCAATCTCCAGGTATTTTTTAATGCAAATATGTTTTCTTGCATAAGCGGCGCCCAGCTGGGCACAAATTTGTAATATTTGTTTAATACTCCAACAAGCTTTTTTGAGCAGAGATAATAATGATTGCTTCTTCTATTTCTCTTTATTTCTATAATTTCCATATTTAATACTTTCTTAATTTTTTTTACCCGCTTTTTTATCTCTTTTGGATGAGATTTTCCTCTTATATCAGTTAATTTTATATAAACCTTATTGTCATACGGTCTTAGATAATTTATAATTTTATCTAGCCTATTATTTTGCTTTTTATTTTGTGGCACCTTATAGAAGGCACCTTTTTTTAAGTAATATATCAACATCTTTTGTTTTCTTGGATGTGAAATGCCTATAAATTTAGCAAAATTTAAAATGCTTTGCTCTGCAATTAGCATCTTGAAATTACTTTTTTCTTTGTTATGAAATATGACAATATTATTTTTTCTACAAAAATTGATAAAATCTTTTTTTATAAAGTTAGACTTCGTAGTCATGCTTATTGCTTTATTCTTGGTCCTTAAATAGCCATCTGTATCAAACATACCCCTCCAAAATAAATTTTCCTTTAAGCCTCCTTTAATCAATGAGGGAACTCTTATTTTACTGCACTTATTTCCTGAAGGTATTTGGTATATACAATTCATGATCCTACAGATTAAAGAGGAATTGCAGCGCAAAGTGTAATAATTTTTTTTATATTTGATAGTACTATCCAAATTAAAATTTTTTTTAATAAGTGTTTTAATATTCTGCATGAATTGTTTGGAGCCTGCTAAAAATTCATTTTTTCCAGTTCCATCCGCAATTATAACTTCATCCAACTTTTTAGTTATGTGCCCGTCACCGGAGATAATGCCTGCAAGATAAGCCAATTCATCATTCAAATCTTTAATTTTTATTGGAAATCTTATCCTTTTACCCCTTGAAATCAAATAATTTGACTTTATCAAAAGTGCGTTAAATAATTGTATCGAATCTTTCACATTCTGTGAAAGGATTATGCTCAATACTCGCGCATATTCTAATGTTATATTGCCTTCTTGTATATTATGCTTCACCCTCCATTTCTCCTTTATCCTTGAGGAGTATTTTTTATTTCGATAGAGCTCTAAACTTTTTAATAAAACTAAAGCAGCCACATCCATATTATGAAACTGCTTTTTCAAGGAATCAATTATAAATTTTTTGCAATTTTTGCTTAATTTGTAATGGGGGGTTAAATTTGTAACATTATTGCTATATGAAGATACAAGGCGGTATAAATTAACCATATTGTATTTTTTAATAAAAAAATCTTGGTGTAATAACGGGTCATTATTGAAATTAAATTTAATGTAATCAATCTCGCCACCGACTTCCCACGGCGTGACCTTGAACTCTTTTTGCATAGAAGAAACCTAAGTTTGATTTATTTATAAGCCTTATGCAATAAAACTTAAAACCTTTTGATAGAACCAACTAAAAATTAATGTTTAAAACTTTTTTGATAAAATCTTCAATCTCAGCGACTCTTTCCTTATTTAATGAAACCTGCAACCCATAATTTGTTGGTTTTATTACCAATAATCCTTGCTTGATCAATTCTTTGGCAATCTTTTCAACCTCTTTTCCAAAATGAGAAGGAAATCCTCTCTTTAATGTATCAAAATGAGTATGTACACCACCAATAACTTTTTTCCTCCTTAGATGATAAAGCATAGTGGCTTTTATTTTATCTTTGTCATTAAATTCCATGTAATTATCAGAAGTTTCGAATATTTAAATATTTCTATTATTGTTATATAAAAATATAAAGAGAAACATTTAAAAACCTTTGATGTTCATATAATGAGTATGAACAATGAAACAATATTTGTTGAAATATTCGGGACTAATCCAATAATGAAAGTCATAGACTTCCTTATAACATACCAGCTTTTTGATTATCCATTGACAGATATATCAAAGAACTCCGGAGTTAGCTATTCTACCTTAAAAAGCTTTTGGAACAGATTAGAAAAAAATAATATTGTCATAAAAACGAGAAGAATCGGGAAGTCAGATCTATATAAATTGAATACAAACAATCCTGCAGTAAAGCAGCTGATAAAACTAGACTGGAACCTCATTAAAGGTGTAGAAATTTATGCTTAATCAGTATTTGTAGACAAATTCATAGATTACAACAGCCGGCTTCTTTTGCTCTTGGTCAAAGAAAAAGGCCATTGCCGGCTTGACTTTGTCCTGATTTTCAACAGGGTATCCATAAGTCCATTCTGGAGACGGCTCCCAAGCAGTCAGTATCATGTACTTTGGCTTGAACTTATTGATTTTTGCCCGGAATTCTTCTTCTTTTGCAGTAAATGATTCAATATTCCTTTCTGAATAATACATGAACTGCGGCTGGCCAGATGCTATGACATAGTCTTTTTCATTTGTGTTTTGCTTGAGCCACTCGCCAGCATATTTCATGTGGACAAAAGAATCTTTCTTGTCGTTTATCAAGGAATCAGCGAAAGTCAATTGCGAATAAGAGCCGGTTATCAGCAAAGCTATTATAATTATTGATGTTACTGCAGAACTGAGCTTCAAATACTTTTTAATTGTAAAGCACCCATTAGCTATCAAAAATGCCAAAAATGGCAGCGCCAACATCAGATAACGCTCTTCAACAACTGATGTTATCAGGCCAAACACGATGGCAGGAAGCAATATCCATAGCAAAACAAAAAGCTTTTTTCTAACGGCTTCATCTTTGAATATCATATCCATGCCCAAAAACAAATCTATAAAGTATACTAAGCCAATTAAAAATAAGACCAAAAATATGCCTTTTAAGATATAACCTATGTCAAGAAGATACTTGAATATTAAAATGTCGCGATCAAGGAAATAGTGCTTCAGGAAACCAGAAACGCCAGAGCCTTCGCCCTTGTATGAAAAGAACTTGATGAAAAAAGGCATCAAGATCAAAAGTATTATGAAAAGCATGATCCAGAGCTGCTTGTTCTTAAGAAAGCCAAGCTTTTCCCTTGTTAAGATATATATAAAAACAGGGATCAGCATTATAAGGGAAGCAAACCGTGTAAAGATGCCCAATCCGAAGAACATAGCAGAAAGGTAAATATTAAAAGCAGACTTGTTGTTTGCATACCCTCGCCAGAAGAAATACAATCCGGCTGAAATAAAGAACAAATCCGGGCCATTTGTAAGCAGCCTTGAAGTGAAAAAAAGGGATAGCCATGAAACAGCAAGAACAAATGCGGATATCAATGCATATTTCTTGTCAAACATCTCTTTGATCAATAAATACACAAAGACCACTGTTGCTGTTGAAAATAACAGCTCTGAAATCCTGAGTAATATCTCTGTGTTGCCGGATATCTTGTACAAAAAAGCGAATAAAAGCGGCAGGAAAAAGGTTCTCCTGAAATAGTAATCATCATTGAGGTAATCCAGATTCAAGCCAATTCTCTTTGCCATGTTCAGGTAAGAGCCTTCATCATACCAGATTGCTGTGTTTATGTTGAAGTACCTTAACCTTAGATAAAAAGCAAGGACTATAATGGCAATGAAGAGATAGAGCCAATATTTATCAAAAAAATCCTCTTTTTTTTCCTCAATGTTTATTTCCATGCGCTTTAAGCTTTAAGCAAGCCTTTTAATCTTTTGTATTGAAAAATGAGCTATTTTTAATGATGTGCGCTTTAGTGCAATTCAAAACTTGATCACTTCTTTTTTTCGTTTCGTATTTTTGTGTAAACGGCACTCTCCAAGTCTTCAAAATAGTTATTAAGCAATGTCGTGAAATATCTCATTTGCATTTCTCTTGGAATCTCTTTGGGATTACAAATATTTTTTATGATGGGTAATTTTCCAACCATCTCCTGCTTTTTTAATGTATTTGCTTCTAGCCATTCTTTCCACCATTTTATTTCAAATTCTTCTTTTTTCGGGCGTTTTTTCATGCTGGTTCAAAGCTCAAATCCTATCAGCAATGTTGCTTCATTATTGTTCAAGTTTAGCTTAAACCTATCAGCAAGATAGTTATGGACTTTCTTGCTGGGCGATGATGAAACAACAGATTTTGCCTTTATTTCTGGGAATGGAACTGGCGGGAAAGCATTATTGACAACTATCGGGCATGCCGGCTGCCTGAAACTTGAATCATGCGTCAAAACTATGGTGCATGGCTTTTTGATTGCTTCCAGAACACCCGTATTGCGGGATTCCTCTAGCAGTTTTATGGCTTTCTTGTCCTTCTTATTCAGAATGCCAATATTCGCAATGCCCTTTACAAACACAAGGTCGCCCATTATTTTTTTATATTTTCCATGAAATTAACCACCCTGAATGATTTTTATAGTTATCTCTTCATCCAGTTGAAAAAGGTTTTTGCATATAGCGGCATTTTCAGCCAGACTGCTGGAGAAACCGCTGTTATGCCATTCCATATTGTTTTCGGCCTGAAGTAAAATTCCTTATATGCCTTTCTCCTGATTTTCAATATGTCATCTGCAGAATAATCTGGGTATGAAATGGAAATGTCACCCTGCTCAACTTTTTTCCAGTCTGTTGATGTCAACCAGTTGTTTTCCTTGGCCATATTATAAAGCTGCGATCCAGGAAAAGGAGTTGCTATGTAAAACTGGGCGAAATCAGGATTAATTCTTTTTGCAAAATTAATTGTTTCTATGTCCCGCTCTTTATTTGAGCCAGGCAGGCCTAAAATGAAATGAGCAACAACCCTTATTTTGTACTTCTTGCACAAGCTTACTGCCCACTCTGATTTTTTGGTTGTTATCCTCTTGTCAATGTTCTTCAAAACCTCATCATTACCCGATTCAAGGCCAAATGCCATCATCTTGCATCCTGCTTCAGACATTGCCTTGGCAAGGTCTTCATCAAAAACATCAACCCTGTTGGTGCAGAACCACATGCAGTCTTTTAACTCGTCTGCTTGCTTCATCAATGAGCATAATTTTAACATTCTTTCCTTGTCCAATGTTGCAAGCTCTTCCCAGAGCATCCAATGCTTTATGCCTATGCTTTTCAGGAACTTGAATTGTTTGATCATGTATTCCGGGCTGTGATACCTTGCCACTCGGCCGGAAAGCATCGGAACAATGCAATAAACACAGCCAAAAGGACATCCCCGGCCAGAGCGCACGAACATCCATCTTTTTCCTGTCAATGGATAATAGTAGGCGGGCATCAGATCATACGCAGGCATTTCAAGCTTGTCAAGGTTCTTTTCCTGCCAGATTAAACCTTCGTGGCCATTGAATGCAACCCCCGGGCTTTTTTCATTGCCTTCTAATATGCTCATTATCGGTGTTTCCGGCTCTCCTCGAATGCAATAATCAATGACATCGTTTTTCAAGACTTCCTTGTAATTTGCTGTAACATGCTCGCCATACATTATTATTTTTGAGCCTGTTGTCTTTTTTATTTCTCCTGCGACAAAAACATCATTTTCTATTGTCGGCGTTGAGGTGTTGATCACTGTAAAATCTGGCTTGAAATCCTGAACAAAATGCAGGCAAGCAGCGAAATCAATGTTAGAGCCTATACAATCTATTAGCCTGACTTCGTATTTTGCCCGAACCTGGCCGGCTATGCAAGCCAATGTCGCTGGCGGAAAATTAACAAGCCAGGTGTCTGCCTCTGACTGGCATCTGCCTTCTCTCGTATATTTTCTGCCAGATATTGGCGGGTTTAATATTAAAACTTTCATGCTATCCCCCTCGTTTGATCATTTTAAAAAGATTTGTATGGATTAAAACAAGTTTATCAAAAGCCTGTAAACAAACTTGTAGCCAATTTTTACCAAGGACAGGTTTGATTTTCCGAATTTTCTTTCATACTCATGGCTAGGCACTTCTGCAACTTGGTATTTTTTCTTCAGGGCTTTCAAGATAATTTCCTCTTCAATATCAAAGTCATTTGATTTTAAATTCAGGTTTTTGAACACATCTGTTTTTATTGCCCTAAATCCATTTTCGCAATCCGTAAGCCTGACATTAAAGCGATAATTTATTGCGAGCTGAACCAGATTGCTGCCAAGATTCCGCATGAAATTTGAAACATTGCCATGCAGCTCGTCTGAACCACCAAGCATTCTTGAGGCAACAACAAGATCAGCTTTGTTTTCCAATATGGGCTTTACAAGCCTTGGAATGTCTTTTGTTTCATGAGAGCCATCTGCATCCATGAAAACAGCTATCGGCCTTGTTACATTTTGCACAGCCATTCTCAAGGCAGCGCCCTTGCCTTTCCCATCATCAAGAAATACATGGGCCTTCAATGACTCTGCTATACTTCTTGTATTGTCTTTTGAATGGCCATCAACAACTATTATTTCATTTGAATACTTGGAAACTTTTTTCACTATCTCACCAATTGTCCTTTCTTCATTCCTTGTTGGTATTATTATTGAAAATTTATCCTTCATTTTTTCTGCTTAAGATTGGTTAAATCATATATATACGCAGCATCAATTTTATATGCCCTGACAATATAATTTGGGGCATATTCTTTTTTAAACTGTTCGAATTCCTTCAGATCCGCATCAACAGCATATGGATTTACAACCAGGTACCTTATGCTCCTGTTTCCTGGCCTGAAGTACTTTATAAATTCATCCAAATTTGGCCTTCTGTTCAGCTGGCTTCTTGCTGCGCTTATGAAAGAATACATTGCAAATGAATCTTCCTGCCTTATGTAATAGTATATCATTTCAGTGCTCGCCAAAAAGGTTTCATTTTCCTGCATGATTTTGCCCAGCTCGCTTGCTGTCTGCTTTGCAAATAGCCCATAGGGATTGGTGAAATACCTTAACTTGTCAAAGGAGCATTCCGGGCCGTCAAAAATGCATAATAAACTGTTTTTCGGTGTAAAGTGCGGTGATGCACCGAGAGCTGTTGCAAATGAGAACACAATATAGAACAAAATAAACGCAAGGAACACT
>CAZBFA010000008.1:12906-15328 GCA_964491045.1 Candidatus Woesearchaeota archaeon | reverse complement strand
CTGAAAAAATAGCAGATATAGCCGATAAGTTTAAAGTTAACCCTTATTTATCCAGCTTTGATTCTGTTAGAAACCCCGTAAAAAGAGTTTCCGCCCTGGTTTCCGATTGGGGCATTGATAGTGATGGGCTTATTGTCGTTGGCAACGGCTATGGCGACGACTGGGTCGGTTGTGCGTTTGGGGTAAGTTGCGCCGAAGGCGCTGCGCGAAGCGCACAAAAAATAAAATAAGGTTTATTAATACTCATTTCTTTTTTTATTTGTCTTAGTTAGCTTCGGCTAGGCTAGGGCTACATGCTCATTGATAGCGCTTTGATGAAGAGCCATATAATGCAACTGCGACATATGGTAAGCTTAAGCTGAAAAATGAAGCAGTGGTGATTGATTTTAATTAATGAGCTATATGCGTGTTCCGCCCTGAATTCCAATTGGAACATTGATAGTAATAGGCTTAATGTCAATGGCAACAACAATGGCAACAACAGGAACGGTTATGCGTTTGGAATAGCCCTAGTTTTTAAGACTTTTAGCATGAAAACCTACAATAACTTATATGCCGAAATAATCTCGGAAAAAAATTTGTATCTGGCATATAAGAAAGCAAAGAAAGGAAAATCATCAAAACCGTATGTAATGGAATTTTGTAGGAATCTAAAACAAAATATAGATGAACTAAGAATAGAATTATGTTTGCACTCTTACAAACCAAGGCCATTAAATAATTTCATTCTAAGAGACCCAAAGACAAGGAAAATAAGCAAATCAGATTTTAGGGATAGAGTAATACACCATGCATTATGCAACATCATTGAGCCCATATTTGATAAAATATTTATCTATGATTCATATGCAAATAGGAAAGGTAAGGGAAGTCTTGCTGCTTTGCAAAGATTTGATATATTTAAAAGAAAGATAAGTGGAAATGGCAAATTAAATGGTTGGTTTAATAATAATCAAGTTAAAGGTTATTGTTTTAAGGCAGACATAAAGCATTATTTTGAGGAAATAGATCATGAAATTTTATTAAACTTAATCCGAAAGAAGATTAAATGCAATAAAACAATATGGTTGATTAAAAAAATATTAGAAAATTATGAGAATAAGTTTCGTCCCCAAAAAGGAATGCCTTTAGGAAATCTAACATCACAATTTTTTGCAAATATTTATTTAAATGAACTAGACAAATTTGTAAAGCATAAATTAAAAGTCCAATATTATATTAGGTATGTCGATGATTTTGTAATTTTGCACTATTCTAAAAAACAATTATATGACTGGAAAGAGGCAGTTGATAATTATCTTAAAAGCGAATTAAAGATAGAGTTGCACAAAGATAAATCTATGGTAGTGTCTTTGGGCAGAGTAGTCTCCTTTGTTGGTTTTAGAGTATTTTATCATTATAAATTATTGAAAAAATTCAATCGAAGAAATATACCATGCAGACTAGCTAAATTCCATGAACTATTTTTAGAAAAAAGAATGAATTATGATAAAATTTACGAAAGTATGCAGGGCTCTTTTGCCTATATGCATCATGCCAATACCTATTGGTTACGAAATAAATTAGTGAATCAAATTGAAGAGCGATTCCCGAATGAGGTGTCTTATATTGGAGCAAATCAGCATTTAAGGTGTTTAAAAATTTTGAATAAAATTATGTGGAAATCCTGCAAGAATTCGAAATCAAAAGATTTATAAATAAGATAAACTTACTGAAATGATAAACTTATAGAAGGTTAAAAATGGAAAACATTGCAATAACGAGCGTAAGTTCAAGAGGACAGGTAGTAATCCCCCAAAGTTTACGAAATAGGCTTAAAATACATGAAGGAGAAAAATTTGTAATTATTGGGGAAGAGAATACAATTGTCTTAAAAAAGCTAGAAATGCCTTCTTTTAGCGGGGTAGATAAACTGCTTAAGAAAACAAGGGAATTTGCAAAACAGAAAGGATTAAAAGAAACAGCTGTAGAAGAGGCCATAAAAGAAGCTAGAAAAAAATGAGGCTGGTTTTAGATACAAATGTATTCATTTCTGGAATATTTTGGGAAGGCAATTTTTGCTCTCAGATTATAGCTAAATGGAAGAGAGGAAGATTTCAATTAGTGAGCTCTCCTAAAATCATCGAAGAATTCATAGAAACGCTTAGAAGTTTCAAGATTTCTATGGATGAGAGTTTAATTGAAGGCTGGAAAAACCTCATTATAGAAAACTCAATAATGGTCGATCCACTTGTAGCTATAAAAGCAGTAAAGGATGATTCAGAAGATGACAAGTTTATCGAAGCCGCTGTTTATGGAGAAGCAGATTTTATCGTAAGCCAAGATAAGCATCTGCTAAAATTGAAAGAGTACAATAAAATCAAGATTTTAAGGCCAGAAGAAGCTATTTTGATTGTTTAATTTTGCCATAAGAGACCCTAAG
>CAZBFA010000008.1:9515-12884 GCA_964491045.1 Candidatus Woesearchaeota archaeon | reverse complement strand
CGCGAAATAATTTACTGGCATTGCTGCAAGCCTTCGAAATCAAAAGGTTTATAAATATTAACAATGGTTAATAAACTATGGTTAATAAGTTTCTTCAGCCCCAGGAAGTTGAAGTGTTTTACATAATACCTGCCATCAAGAGAGAATTAGCAATATCAATGAAGGAGCGCGGCTACAAGCAGAAGGACATAGCAAAAAAGCTCCAGGCAACAGAGCCAGCCATAAGCTATTATCTGGCGTCAAAAAGGGCAACAGAATTCAAGTTTGCCCTTCCAATAAAGAAGGAAATTAAGGATGCTGTGCCAAAGATAAAAGACTCTAAAACACTGACAGCAGTCATTCAGAATCTGCTCAGGAAAGTAAACAACAGCAAGGCTACATGCAGCATATGCAGGAAAAAGGTCTTGCTTGAAGATAATTGCAATCTTTGCTTCAGGTGACTAAAAAATGGAAGGGATCTATCTGGACTATGCAGCTACAACTTATGTTGATGCGCGAGTAAAAAAAGAAATGGACAGCTACTTCACCAAGGAGTTTGGAAATCCAGGAAGCTTCAATACATACGGCCTTAATGTGAAAAAGGCAGTTGATCTTGCAAGAAACAAAATAGCAGAGATGCTTGGTGCAAGGCCAAGTGAGATTATATTTACTGGCTCTGGAACAGAGTCAATCAACCTTGCGATAAAAGGCGTTGCAGCTGCCTTGAAAGAAAAGGGGAATCACATAATAACACAGAAGACGGAGCATCATGCTGTTCTTGAAACATGCCATTTTCTTGAAGAGGAAGGATTTGAAGTCACTTATTTAAATGTTGACAAATATGGCCTGATTAATTTAAATGAGTTAAAAACAGCAATAAAGCCAAGCACAATTTTGATATCTATAATGTATGCAAATAATGAAATTGGAACAATGCAGCCAATTAAAGAAATAACAGAAATAGCAAAGAAACACAGCATATTGTTCCATACCGATGCATGCCAGGCAGCCGGTTTTTTAGACTTAAATACAAACAGCCTTGGCGTAAGCCTGATGACCCTGAATGGTTCAAAGATTTACGGCCCGAAAGGAACAGGAATATTATATGTTAAGTCTGGCACACCAATAAAGCCGCTAATTCATGGCGGCGGGCAGGAAAATGGCTTGAGATCAGGAACTGAAAATGTTCCGGGAATAATTGGCTTTGCAAATGCGCTTGAAATAGCGCAAAGTGAAAAGGAAAAAGAATCAAAAAGGCTCTCGAAGCTAAGAGACTATTTAATAAAAGGCTTGTTAAAAAATATTCCAAAGACAATACTAAATGGCCATCCAAGGCAAAGGCTGCCAAATAATGTCAATGTTTCAATTTTAGACATAGAAGGGGAAGCTTTATTGCTTTACCTTAATGAGTCTGGAATTTGCGCAGCTACCGGTTCGGCATGCGCTTCAAAAAGCCTGGAGCCGAGCCATGTGATACTTGCAACTGGCCTGCCTTATGAAGCAGCTCATGGCAGCATCAGGTTTACGCTTGGAAGAAAGACAAAAAAGTCAGACATCAATAAAGTGCTTGAGGTAATGCCTGGATTGGTTGAAAAATTAAGGCAGCTGTCGCCAGTGCATTTAAAAGTTGAAGACGTTTTGGGAGGGCAAGATGAGCAAGGAGCTTAAGGTTTTGCATAGTGACGTAAAGGCAAAGGTAGACTCAAAAAAATCAAACGATTGGTTTTATTCAGATACTGTGAAAGATCATTTTTTCAACCCAAGAAATTTTTTAAGGGACAAGCACGAAGTTGCAGATTATGATGGTTTTGGTGCTGTCGGTAGCCCAGCCTGCATATTAGAAAACACTCAAATACAAACAGAAACAAAGTTAAAGTCAATTAACTCCCTTGATAAAAAAGACAAGGTTTTGTCACATGATACTAATTATAATCAAATTAAAAGATTTTTTAAGCCAGTGTATACAGGAAAACTATTAGTGGTTAAAAACCAAATAGGATATAATGTTATGACTCCAGACCATTTAGTGTATATTATGAAATTGCCAGTTAAAAATTATTGGCTGCATACCAAGGCTAAACAGAGATTAATTAAGGCATGGTTCCATGCCGCAGAGATAGCAAGAGGGGACATTTCAATTTATCCAATACCCAAAAAACTATCTAAGGTTGAGTCGATTACTATACCTTATCAAAAGAAAAAATGGGACTTTAGGAGCCAAGAGTTGCCTAAAGATATAATTGTTAATAAAAATTTATTGATGTTTTTGGGATTTTTTATAGCGGAAGGCCATACAAGGGCTACAGAAGTAGACTTTTCTTTTGGTATCCATGAGATGAATTTTGCTAAAAAGATTAAACGCCTGACAAAGAGCATTTTTAAATTAAATACAACTATTGTGAGGCAGGAATCGCATAACACAATAAGAATTTATATATACAGTGCCCAATTAGCTAAATATATACGAGAAATTTGCGGAAAGTTGGCGCATAACAAAAAAATTCCTGACTTTGTTATGAATCTGAGCGAAGAGATGCAAAAGGCGCTTATCTATGGTATGTGGCATGGGGATGGTTATATTTCATTTTTTGGGAGGAAACCTCGGGCAGAATATGCGACCACATCAAGATTATTGGCAGAACAAATTAAAACTTTGCTTTTGCGGCAAAAAATATCTTTCTCTGTATATAAGGAATCTGCAAAGAAAATTAGGGGCGTTAATCATAAGGAATGTTATAGGGTGCATATCGGTGATTATGAAGGCCTTAAAAAAATGGCAGATATCTTAGAAGTTAGGTTTGCTTATCCAAAAAAGAGTTTTATACCTGCACATTCATGGTTCGATGATAATTATTTTTATACGCCTGTAAGAAATATTGAAACACAAAACTTTAATGGTCGGCTTATGAATCTTGAAGTTAATGATGCACATTCATATGCAAGCAATGCATTAACGCTGCATAATTGTGGTGATCGCATGGAGCTTTGGATAAAAGTTGACAAGAAAAATGACAAAATTATTGATTGCAAATGGTCTACTTTTGGCTGCGGTTCGGCTTTGGCGAGCACATCAATGTTGTCTGTGATGGTAATAGAAAATAACGGCATGAAGATTGATGATGCATTAAAAATAAAGCCGCAGGACATTGTCAAGCGATTGGAGGAATTGCCGGCAAGGAAATACCACTGCTCTGTCTTGGGTGACAAGGCATTAAGGTCTGCAATCAATGATTACTTCAAAAAAACAAAGCAATACAGCAGAGTAGTTGAAGAAGGCGCAAAGACGATAGATATGGCCTTAAAAATAACTGACAAGGACATTGAAGAGGCTGTCTTGGAAGGTGCTAAAACATTTGACGACCTGCAAAAGAAAACAAAAATAGGGGTTCA
>CAZBFA010000008.1:0-9505 GCA_964491045.1 Candidatus Woesearchaeota archaeon | reverse complement strand
GGACAAGACATGCATACCTGAAGCAATGCAATTATTGAAGTTTTATCGCGAAAAATACTTCGGGAAGGAGGCTTAAGATGAAACAAATAAACAAAAACATGATGATTGAAGAGGCAATAAGCATAAATCCAAAAGTTGCTGAGCTCTTGCTGGACAAGGGAGTGCATTGCATAGGCTGTGGCGGGCTTTCATTTGAAACCTTGGAAATGGGCTTAAAAGCTCATGGCATGTCAAGCAAAGACATTGACGAGCTGATAAAAAGGATTAATTCTGCAAAAGGCATCAACATAACGGACAATGCTCATAAAAAGTTGAAGGCCCTAATGAAGAAAAATTATAAATATCTAAGGATAAAGGAAGAAAATAAGAAGCTTGGCCTTAGCCTTGAAAAAATAAAAAAGAAGAATGACCTTGAAATAAAAGAGAAAGGCATAAAAGTCATCTTTGACAAGAAATATTCAGCCAAAGCAAATGGCGTTACAGTTGATTATTTGTCCAAGCTTGGAGGCTTTGCCATAAAATGAAAATACTTGCTTTCAGCGACACTCATGGCGATGTAAAAAAGATAAAGGACCTTGCAGAGAAGGCTGAAAAGGAAAAAGTTGACTTGGTTGTGATGTGCGGGGACTTTACTTATTTTGATGAGCTGCCGCCAAACCTGATAAAGCCGTTTAAGGACAAGGGCAAGAAGATCTTATTCATACCCGGAAACCACGAAAGCAGGCAGACAGCAGATTTTTTGGCGAAATTTTATAATATAACAAACCTTGATGGAAAATATGTTTTTTATGATGACATTGCATTCCTTGGATGCGGTGGCGGAAACATGCCTGTCAACATGATAGGCGACGCAGAATTGACAAGAACATTAAAATATGTCAATGGCAAGATAAAAAATGCGAGAAAGAAGGTAATGCTTACTCATCTTCACCCAGCAAATGCGAAAATGGACAAGATTGTGCCTAATTCCGGCTCAAAGGGATTAAGAAGCATTATAGAAGAAATCCAGCCGGACTTGCTGATTTGCGGCCACATCCATGAAGCCTCTGGAACTGAAGATGTTATTGGAAAAACACGGGTCATTAATGTCGCAAGAACCAGCAAGATAATTGAGATTTAATCATCACTTGTAAGTTATAACAAAATAGAAAGATTTATAAATGTCTAATTCTCTTAAAAAAGCATGGAAACTATAAAATCAAGAGGAACACCTGGAATTGAAGATCTTGCTGAAGATCAAGGCTCTAAGGTTAAAGGGGAACAGCCGGTTCTTGAAGAAAACCAAGGTGCTCTTTTGCAGGCATGGGGCAATAACCATGGATATGATGCTTTGCTTAAGAAATATAGCACCTTGCAATTAAGCGAAAAGGAATTTTCTGCATTGGTTGATAAGTTGGCAGATGATTCATCCAGGGAAATGATTAGACCTGCTATTGAATCTTCTGGAGGGCAAGTATATAATTTGGAAAACATTCTGCCTATGGTTAAAGATTTGAAAATTACGCCAGAAACATTGGATTTAGAGTTAAAATGCTTGTTTGAGAGCAAAAAGGCTGGTGGATTGGCCAACAGCATAAAAGAAAAAGCGAAAGAACTTGAAGAAAAAATTTATGGCATTCAAAGCAAGCTAAATATAGATGGTTATAGCTCTTCTGAAAAAGTTGCATTGCCTAATTCAAAAGATGTTATACAGTTTAATACTCATGTTGAAAAAGCAAATGAACAGATGACTATAATCGCATATCTTATTCAAGATACATATTACTGCCATGGGAGCAACAGGCACGAATTGTTTAAAATTAATATTAATCTAAAATATTCTTCGCTAGCCAGCAAGCCGCAGCCTAACTATGGTGAATGGACTACAGGCAAGGCAGTTGCCTCAGCTTTATTTTATCCAGTTGTTTTGCCATTTGGTGCAATTGCTGCAGGGTTAGAGGGCATGGATGGTTATGGCCATAAATTTATATCATTTTTGCATGACATTACTGTGCATCCTGTGAAAATGGCTGCTTTTTACACAAGAAAAGCATCAGCTTATCTTAAGGGAAGGCTCTTGAAAGGCAACAAGAAAGTTATAACGGTCAATAATCTGTCTTTGGAGGAATTTTTAGGCCAGCAAGTTTCTGCATTGGACAGCGATAAAGCCAAGGCAGAGCAGGTTAAATTTGCATTTAAACATTTGACTGATGCTTTATTGAAAGATTATGGGGAAGCAAAAGAATATCTAAAGGGCATTGAGTAAGATGGAAACTACAAAATCAAAAGCAATGCATAAAGATCCTGAAAATGCGGATGAACACAAGGTTAACGATTACAAAGAAGTTTTAGACAAGTATGGCAATATCACATTGACAGAGGCTGAATTTTTACACTTAGCAGATGGCGTGAGCCAAGTTATTATGGCAGAACCAAATCCAATTTTAGGGCCAGCTTCAACATTGGATGCTGTTGTAGAATTTGCCCAAACCATAAAGGTTTCTCCTGTTGAATTGGATAAGACAATCTCTTTATTCATGAAAGAAAAAGAACAAGGCAGAAATTGCCTGTCTTGGCACATAAAATCAAAAGCAAAAGATCTCGAAGAAAAGCTGCGTTCGATACGAAGCAAAATAGATGTTGGATGTTATTCAAGTGCTGTGAGAATGGCGTTGCCTAAAGAATTGCAGTATGAAACTGTATACACTGATGGTTATCCTGGTGTGAGAGTCTCTTGCATAATTCCTGAATTGGATTTTGAGACACAAATTCCAAAATCCAAAAAATACATGCAAATAGATGTATGCGGGCGCGAGTTTAGGAAAAAAAGTAATGGATATTATGGCGATGATCATTTATTCTCAATTCGGATTGGCGATCAAGGCATAATCCGAAGGATGTTCAATAAGATTATTGGCCGCAAGGAACCTAAAGACATGATAACAATTGCTGGAAAACCGGTTGGCCAGTTTCTTTTGCAGTTGTATGGCAGCAATGAATTTGAGCCAAAAACAGTTCAATTAGTGAGTTATGCTTTGGGCTGTCTTGGAGATGCAGTATTGCAGAATTATTTAAATTCTATTGAACAGTTAGGCAAGATTGACATTAAAGTGGATGGCCAGTAAACCTGTTGCCTCTTAATACCTTATCACATCAAATGAATGAAGGCCAAGTAAACAAGGGCATTGATTATTGTCAATGGCACTCCGATCTTGGCAAAATCTAAGAAAGTTATTGTTTCTTCGCTTCTCTTTTCAGAATTTTGGATTATGATTATGTTGCTTGCAGCCCCAAAAATCAAGAGGTTCCCCGCAATTGTGCTTCCAGCAGCCAGTGCAATCAGTTCTTTTGACGAAGCACCGACATGAATCAGCATTGGCATGTACAAGGCAACAAGCGGCACATTGGATATAATTTGGCTCAAAATAATGCTAACTGCAAATATGGCTGATAGAGACAGCAAATTTGAATTAAACTGCGCAATCAAACTCTGAAAAAATCCAGACTGCCATACGCTTTCCATCAATACAAACATAGATGCAAAAAACACAAGCGTGGCCCAGTCAATATGCCTGACAATTTCAATTCTTCTTTTGCTAAAAAGGATTATTGGCAGCATGGAAATCAATGCAATATAAGTCAATTTAAAATCAAGGCCAGATTTCATGGCAACAAGCAATATCTTCAAGAGAACCAAGATTATGACTAAAATCAATGATATCTTTGCAAGGCCCCGAAGTTTGTGGTCTTTGATCGGCTCTTGTGAATGGTTTAGCTCATTGCTATTAAAACTGTTCTTGTAAAACAGCCTTAACAATAAATATGCGGCAAATAAGTTCAATATCGTTGGCATCAAAAGGTATCTGCTGAATTCAATGAATGGATTTTGTATTTTTCCATTGACAGCTATCAATAGATTTTGTGGGTTTCCGATAGGGCTCATGACGCTGCCGATAGTGATTGCAAATGCAAGAGCCAGCAGCATGGGCTTTGCCTGAATTGAGTGTTTCCTTGAAAGAAGAAGCATGATCGGTGTTCCTATTACGGCAATCGTATCATTCATCAGAAAAGCTGAAACAAAGCCAAATCCAAGGAGAATGAACAAAAGAAGAGTGTCTGCAGTCTTGGCTTTCTTAAAAAAGTTATATGACAAATGGCTCAAATATCCGCTTTCTTCCAATGCTCCACCAATGACAAACATGCCAAAAAGAAACAGCATCACGTCAAGGTTTATTGCTTTTAATGCATCAACCAGGGTTATTTGTCTGGCAGCTAGGACCGCAATTGCGCCAAACAGCATTATCTGCCAGATCTTTAGCTTTACGCTGCCGACCTGCCTGATTGCTATCAATATAAAAACTATGGCTAAAACAATAATGGGTGTTATCATCTTATTTTTTATAATAATTAATAGCCCCGGGCAGATTTGAACTGCCGTCAACAGATCCAAAGTCTGCTATCCTTGGCCGTTGTCCCGTTTGAACGTCTAGACGACGGGGCTGCTTGAATCAAAGAAAAAGCTTTGTTTATAAAATTTGCTTCTGCTTGTATCTTCCTCTGCCTTCTACCTTTTCAAACCTTTCCAGAAATTCCTTGCTTGGCTCGTAGTTTCTCAAGATTTCATTGAAGCAATATTCAGCAATTTCATGATGCTTGCTGAACAATGCCTGCTTTAAAAGATGAAGGTCAACAGCCTTGTCCTCTATTTTTGCAGATATAGAGCCAAGCCCGAAATCGATGAAGTAAAGCTGGTCATTTTTTAATATCATGTTTGATGTTGTTAGGTCGCCATGTATTATGTTGTTTTCATGAAGCTTTTTTATGCCATGGCCAAGGTGTTTCAGCAGCTCTTTCCTTTCCTCTTCGTTCATCTCATCTAGCTTGTCTCTTGCAAGGATTCCGTCAATGAATTCCATTTCTATTTTTTCGCCATCACATTCTATGACTCTGGGCACATTAACAAGCTTGGAGCTTTTTTCCAGTAATTTGGCTTCTTTTTTTGTTCGTGTCAGCCTTAGAGTTTTATCTATCTCAGCAATCCTATAGTCCTTTTTTATCCGGTCTTTTATCAATACGCCTTTCTCTAAGTATAATACAGCTTCTGCCCCCCTTGCTATTTCCTTCATGGCATATTTCAAAAGAATCAGGTTTAAAAGATTATTCTTGCGATATTTTTGAATCTAGCACGTGTATAAATATGTATTGATAGTAAGCCTTTCTAAAGTGTTACAAGTTTTGTTGCACTATTAAGGCGCTTAGAAAATCATTTCTTCTTTTTCTCAGAAAGCCTTTCTTCAAGCTCTTTTTCAGCCCATTTTTCTTCTTCTACTTTCTTGTTGTAGGCTGCAGTTTTTGCCTTGACGTCCCTTATATAGTTTCTTGTTGAGCTTATGGCTTTTTCAACTTCTTCTTTTTTCCAGCCTGCTTTCAGTAGCTTTTGCTTTATGGCTGTTTCAGGAACATTTCTGGACAGCTGGTAATTGATATAGTTATACATTTTCCTTGATGCCTGCTTTTTTGAAACATCCTGCCCGGCATCTTTTATAGCTGAATTTATGTCTTCTTGTGACCATCCAGATTTCAAGCAGAGCTCTCTTAATGCATCTTCCTTTGTTCCTCGCTCGAGGTTCCTCTTGACATATTCTTTTAATTGGCTGATGTTTGACTTTTCTGCCTTGCCTATGCTTGTCGCCGGCTTTTCTATGTCTTTTATTTCAGCAGGCCTTAATTCAGACCTGAACAATGGCATTTTTGCATCTTCTTTTTTCTTATCTGGCTTTTTTCTGTACTTGTAAACATATAGAAGAACTGCTGCAATGCATAGTATCACAAATATCAAAAGCAGCCACCAGATTAAACCAGATTCTTTTTCTTCTTCTGCTTTGCAGTCATTTGCGCAGTTTTCAATGGTTTCTCCTTTGCCAGTATCGCATATGTAATCATTGTTGCATATCTCATCTTTTTCACAGTCTTCAGGGCAGTTTTCGCTGCTCTCTCCTGTTTCACACACTCCATCATTGTCGCAGCCAGGCTTTGGCCTTGTTACTAATTCTTCGCATTTTCCAGTAGACTTGCATATCTCATCTCCAGAACAGCCACATTGGCTGCATTTGTCTTCTAATTGCGCATCTTTTGTGCAAAGCTTGGAGCCAGAGCATTCCCCAATTGTTGTTCCATCTGTGCATTTTACATTTGATGTGCTTCCGCAAGAAGTTAAGTCATTCCCATCATCTTTTCCGTCGCAGTCATTGTCCAATAAGTCATTGCATTTGCTTTCTATGGCTTCATAGCTGATTATACCTGTGTAATCGCAGTCTGCAAATATTCCATCTGTGCATGTTTGATTTAATCCCACGCAGACCCCGCTTTGCTTTGTGCATGGCCTTGAGGTTATATTCTGGTTTGTCTTTATGTCAATGCAGGCGCATCCCTCATTTACCGAGCCATCGCAGTCATTGTCCAATAAGTCAGCACATAATTCTTCTTTTGGCTGCACAGCATCCTTGCAGTCTGTAAAAAATCCTTCTGCGCATGCTTGCTTTCCATAAGTGCAAATTCCTATCCCAATCCCACATTTTTTATCCTGCCCTTCGTCGCAGGCGCAGCCTTCATCAATAGAACTGTCACAATCATTGTCTTCATCATCACAAACTTCATTTTCAGGATATACTGCATTATTGCACATCCCGAATATTGTTGCCCCCATGAATGTTTCATTGCTGCAGTATTGCTTTCCATAGCTGCATGGCGCTATGTTGCTTGTTCCGCATTTTCTGCTGAATCCTGGCCTGTATTTTATGCCGCACAATATCCCTTCATCAATTGAGCCGTCGCAGTCATTGTCTTTATTGTCCGCAAATTCCGGCCTTGGATAATAAGCATTTGTATAATCACATAATGCCCATTTGTTGCCAATGCATTCCTGCTTTCCTGCCTTGCATTCTCCAACAATGCTGCCGCACTCTCTTGCATCTCCAATGTTGCAGGAGCAGCCTTCATCAATTGAGCCGTCGCAGTCATTGTCAATTCCATCATTGCATATTTCATTTAATGAATATCCTTCAATAGAGCTGTAATCGCAGTCAGGCCATTCTTGGTTTGTGCATGTTGTTAACGATCCCTGGCAAACTCCAAACTGCCTCGGGCAAGGCCACTTTTGATCATCATTGCAGCCTTGTTTTGGATACATTGGATAAATTCCTAAGCCATAGTCTGCTGTGCATGCGCCATATATTCCATCTTTGCTGCATTCTGCATGATAGCTGTAAAAGTAATCCTCTGTTTCTGGATAGCAGCTTATTAAGTCGCCTTCATTGCACACCTTGCAGAAGTCGTCTTTTCCATTGCAGTTTTCATCAATGCCATTTTCGCAAATGTCAATTGCGTTCGGGCTTATTGATGCATTATTGTCATTGCAGTCTTTGTCTGAGCATGAGCCATCCTTGTCCTCATCCATATGTCCAGCTTCGCAGCCCTTGCAATCTTCTGCTTTTCCAGAGCAGTCTTCATCAATTGAATTGCCGCATTTTTCCTCTGCTCCCGGCTTTATGTCTTTGTTGTTGTCATTGCAGTCTTTTCCATCAGGGCATGCCACTGATTTTGAAAAGAAGCTGTCCTTGTCATTGTCCATGCAGTTTTCATTTGGTGTTACCGGCGTTTGTGTTATTGGTGTTGTTGATATGTTTGTAGGCCCAGTTTGGCTTACTCCGCTTACTGATCCGCATGTTTCTGCTGTGCACGCAATAAAGTCGCCTTTGCTATAATATTTATTTTGGGTGCTTTTGTAATTTGGGCTAGGGCAGCCGAACAAGTCACAGACAAAAGCATAGTAATCAAAACTGCCTTCTTCAGAAGGTGCATGCATGCATTCTAAAGTTCCTTCAGCATCACTGCAGTATTCAATATCTCCGCACCTTGCAATGCTACTTTCATCTATTGTGAAGTCTTTTGTGTTACAGAATGTAACTCTTGGTTTGTTGTCTGCCGCGCATAATTCTATTGTGCCTTGCTTGATGTTTTTTCCTGCTGGAGCCTCTCCGATATAGGCAAAATCCAGATTTAGCAAGCTGTTTCCTGCGCCAGTGATTATTGCCATTTTGTGGTATCCTTGAGGGCATTCTGCCGCTTCAGCATTCCCTAATTCAACGGTTGGCGCTGCAATAACAGCTGCCTTGGTTATTATGGCATTTTCTGAATCAAGAACTGCATTGCCTGTGGGCGTGTCATCAGCCGGATTTGGATTATTTGTGTCTATCAAAGTTCTTTCTTTAGCAGAATCTTCAGTGTCTTCAGCATCTTGTTCTGCCCCAATTGCTTTCTTTACGCATAATCCGACCAAGCCAGCAGCAATTTTCTTTCCAGCATCATTTATCCCATATTCAAAATTTATGCTGTTATCGTTGTTGGCTTTTGCCGCATAATAAGCATCGCACCTGTTTTCATCCACGCTACCAACTCTGATTGAGCCAGCTAATTCATATCCTGCTTTGCATGGCTTATTTTGCTCTATCGGGCAGAAATATGCGTCAGCAATTCTTTCTTGAGGCTTTATAACTCCATTTTTCCCCCCGCAGATTGCATAGTTTGGATTTTTGAACATGAAATATGCTTTTTTTTCATCTCTTTCGCCCCAGATTTCTTCATATTTTCCAATATTAGTATCTTGTAATTTATTGCATCCAAATTCTCCTATATAATCTAATTTTATATTTGCTTCGCCAGCATCAAATATTCTTGCAAATAGAGCTATGCCCAAAAACCAAGTATTTTGTAACCAATCTAAATCAGAACCATCTATCGAGATTGTATCATCTTTTCCATATAGGCTATTCGCCACCAAACCTTTTAGCTCTTCAGTATTGCAAAAATCTTCACCTTGCTTCCTTTCAAGATTGTAGCCCCCTTCTGGGTTTATATCCCCAGCAATGCTTGTATCGATAAATATATCATCTAAACTGCAGCAGGAGTATCTAATTAAAAATGATCCAGTTTTTTCTGTTGAACTTCCCTTTGTTCTGTACTGTAAAACATTGCATATTACAGAATTTTCAGGGCAGCTGTTCAAGAAACCTTTTTGTTCTCCTGTTATTATCTTTGTTGTCTCGGTTTCAGCAGGATTTTCATTGAAAACGCAGTCATTCCTAGTGTTTTCTAGGTAAGCCAGCGGCTTGTTGTTTGCGTCTTTTTTTGTGCACAGGTTTACCCACCCAGATTTTAATTTTTTCTCCTTGAAATCAGGATCAAGAGCAGTCAGATAATCTTCTTCCTGCGTGCAGGCAGCAGTTTCATATCCCTGCTCTTTTGATATTATTCCTGCTGAATTCTTGCAAGGCCAGCTTGGCTTTATGGACTCGCCGTAGCATGTTTCATCAGCAGCGCAGTAATCAGCCGTGCCATCTGTACAAGTAAAACCATTTCTTCCAGTGCCGCCTCCAGGATTGTCACATGTGCATGTTACTGGATTTTTGATTCCTGCATCATACTTGAAGCTGCCTGCAAATTCATATTCTCTTGGGCATTCCTTTTC
>CAZBFA010000007.1:13108-15975 GCA_964491045.1 Candidatus Woesearchaeota archaeon | reverse complement strand
CGCAGAACATTGAGATAGAAACATCGGACAGCTCTGGGCTGATGACCTTTTTTGAGAATCCCGATGTTACATACGATTTCACATTTTCATTGTCAGGCTATCAAACCCTTACCACCTCATTGAGGATAACTACAGGGGATATCTATACCATAACCCTTAGCTCAACTGCAACCACAACAATCCCAAGCAGCTATGGGGCATACATCACCTATTCATTAACTCCCAATTCGCAGGTCCTTCAGAACAAAACAGCGTATGAATTTAATTTCAATGTATCAAGCCTGCTATATAACATGACTAATTGTGCTCTTTACATAGAAAATTCAACGCAGCAATTAACCCAAACTATCGGCTCATCCAATGGCTCTTTGTGCAACATTGCCATAAACTTCAATACAGGAAATCAAACTTCAATATTTGCCAGAGGCATTTACCAGTTAAATGGAACAATTAATCAAAGTGTTTTAGCACATTACACGGTTAAATACGGCTATGTAGGAACATTTTCCCTTAAAAATGCAATTGATGACATTTCCAATTTTGGCGGCTCGGGCTTTGGCAATTTTGGAAGGGCAATGCTGGCATTTATATTTACTTTTATGATAGTTGGGGGATTGTCAATAAACTATTCAAGCCTTAAAGAGCCAGAGGCCATATTGCTTGTAGCTTGGGGATTAACAACCTTATTCAGCTATGTAGGGTGGTACACTATCCCATATACAATGCCTTCCATCTCAGTTGGAGGGATTGGCCTAACAAGTGCAGCTTGGCTTCAAAAATATATGATTTGGATACTTATGACTTTGTTTACTTCAGGATATTTGATGGACAAATTATCGCAATAAAATGGGAAAAATAATACCTTTGATGATAATGGCGGCAGGATTGAATGCTTTGTACTATATGTCAGGCTTAATCACAGATTCAACAAGCCCATTGATTGCATTTCTTCTTAATCCCTCAACTGTGATAATTGGGACAGGAGTAGTTGCAGCGGTCGGTATAGTTGCAACATTAGGAAGTGCAATCGCTTCTTTATTTACATCAACAGCATCAAGCATAACTCTGGGTTCTGTTTTCAGCAATTTAAGATATGCCTATGTAATTCCATTTATCTTGTTCATAGGGCAGCTAATAGGGGATGGAATAATCATCTTTAACAGGATTGCACAGGAAAATGCAGCTCTTGCGGTCTTGTTTGTATCCCCCTTATTCATTGTGGCTACACTTTCAATATATGCCCTATGGGACAGCGGGTTAGCAGTATGATTTCACCAACCACATATCTGGACTTGTATGATATATTTTTTAATGAGATAGTTGGCGACCTAGTTCTAGGGATTATTATAGGATTGCTGCTTATATGGATTAATTCAGCCAAGCAGAATATGTCATTGCAGCTGTCATTATTTTTTGCAATCTTGTTTTTATCTATAGTTTTTCTTGAAACACGGATGGCATTCTTATGGCTGTTGGTAGTTACTGCTGTTGGCGTTACATTTTACTATAAACTTTCAAAATTGGTTTCAAGAGGAGGCTAAAAAATGGCAAATATTCTGATAGAAATGTATCAAAAGTGGAAGGAAAAAAGGGAAAGGATGATTGCAGAAAGGGAGGATTTGCCCGATGATGTTACTACTGACCGCTATCTCCGCTCTTTAAGGAGGCAGAGGAGGATGATAGATGAGGAATTTGAGAAAGAGCGGTTAAAAAAGGAAATAAGGCAGCATTATCTAAACAAGACAAATGAGCAGCTTTGGGGCATTGTAAAGCAAAGAAGGCAAAGAAGGCAGGCAAGGGCAATGCTTCAGGCTTCTTATGACATTACAAACAGTAAAACCAAAAAAAAACTCTACAAACTATAACCAGTAACCGAGTAACGAGTAACCGAGTAACCCCAACACTTAAATATTATTTATTTAATTTTGCTTAAGAAGAAATGGAAAATAAGAATAATATTGGATTATTGCTGATAGGCTTTATCACCATTATTGTAAGCATTGTTTTCTTGAATGCTATTGCCAACAATATTGCTCAAGGCAGCCTTCTTACTGTTGTAACTAACGAATCAGTAACTACTTCTAGCGTCATAAACAGCACGGTCAATGAAACAATCACGATAACATCTGGCTCGGGGGCTGTAGCTAACATTAATCTGATTAATTTATCATTCTTTGGCAATGGGACTAACAACACAATGCAGCCCACAGGCATAGCCCCTGTGCTTGGAGCAGAGGTAAATTTCACTAAAAATGGGACTATCAGAGTTTCCCAAATGATATTTGGCGATGGGAGCTACAATGCCAGCTACATATTCAGGACGAGGGTTACTGCCCAAATGGCAGAGGATGATAAAACAGGGTTAGTATTGACATTTTTTGGAAATGCAACAACAAATACTAATAGTGCAGGCATTAGCATAGGAACTGATGTAAATGTTTCAAAGACGGGGCTAATCACGGCCACCCCTTATAATTTCACGACAGGAACTTACAATGCCTCTGCAACCTACAAGGGCGACCAATATGTAGATAATGCAACGGCTAGAACGCTAAACAACATTACTTTAATCTTTTTGGCAATCGTGATTTTGCTTACAGGAGTTGGAATGGCCATGAGTGCTTTAAAGGGGATATTCAATTTTTAAATAAAATCACTTAGCTTGCTCTGCCCCTTTCCAACGTCATTAAAGTTCTGAAACAGGTCCCCGAATGTTGTCTGCAATATCTCCCGCTCTTTCTTCCATGTTTCGTAGGGGTTGATGTACGTATCAACCGTCTCGCTACTTTGGTATCGCATGACGTCTCTTAATTGCATCTTGTCCTTGTATCTTTCCCAAACCCTAGTTTCAAACCACCGCCGAAAAG